>NZ_JBFTMC010000020.1:0-53149 GCF_056396765.1 Bacillus sp. 05T22 | reverse complement strand
CAGCTACATACTGCCCTCCAACAAGAGATAAAAGAAGTAAAATAATACCGATAACTGATCCTTCTCCAATACGCCCTGGGCGAATATAACGCATATAAACACCCATTAAAATAGCGATTGGAATTGTCGCTGCGATCGTAAACATTCCCCAAGGGCTACCGACAAGTGCTTTCACAACTACTAAAGCTAATACTGCTAATAAAATGATCATAATACCTAAAATACCAATCATCGCAATTAATCCTGTTACAGGACCAATCTCATCTTTAATCATTTCGCCTAATGATTTTCCATTACGTCTCATGGAAGCAAATAAAATAACAAAATCTTGTACTGCTCCTGCAATTACAACTCCAACGATAATCCAAATTGTTCCTGGTAAATATCCCATTTGTGCTGCTAAAATCGGCCCTACTAATGGACCTGCTCCTGCAATTGCCGCAAAGTGATGTCCAAATAATACCCATTTATTTGTTGGAACATAATCCTTTCCATCATTTAGCGTCTCAGCAGGTGTTTGCCGATTATTATCTAGCTCAAATACTTTTTGTGCAATAAATCTACTATAGAAACGATAAGCAACTGCATATACAGAAACAGCTGCTACTAATAGCCATACAGCATTAATTGTTTCACCTTGTGATAGGGAAATTACACCAAATCCGGTTGCTCCTAATGCTGCGATGATACCCCAAAGTAAAATTGACTTAAACGCCTTCACATACAATCCCCCCTATACTACTTCTTAGTGGAGATTGTACTAAATTTTCTGAATATTTAATTTGAATCCTCCTTATCATGAAGGATTCTTATGTTAACATGTTGAAATTCACTTACAACTTGTCATAGTTCAATTTTATTTCGAAGTCGTTTTACATAGTTTCGACTAACAGGAATCGGTTTCTCATCATACCTATCTAAATAAAGGTTATACGTTCCATTATAATAAGGCTTTAATGCCTGAACATGCATAACATTTATTAAATAACTTTTATGAACACGTAAAAAATCATATGCTGTTAATTTATTTTCCAATTCTTGAAGTGTATATGTTGAAATATACTGATTATTCGCTGTATAAATTGAAACCGTTTTATTCTCCTTATTCTTACTTACATATACAATATCCTCTGGAAAAATATACGTAATCCCTTCATGACTTTCAATCGGAAGTTTTCGCAAATGGCTTTTTATTTTCTTTCCTTTGTCTTGTTCCATTCTATATACGAGAAATTGTAAATCTTCTTCACGAAATGGTCGTAGTAAATAATAAAACGCTTGGAAGCGAAAAGCTGTTATCGCCTCTTCTATATCCTCACCGATAAAAATAAACTTTGTATCGCAATTTAATTGTTGTAATAAACTAGAGAGTTCAAACCCTGTACCATCTTTTAACTCTGTATCTAAAAAAACGAAATCAGGAATATGCTTTTTAGCTACTTGTAAAGATTCCATTCCTGTTCCCGCTTCAAAGCACTCTACATTTCGCATATTTTCTGTAAATATCTCAATGAATCGATTTCGATGTTCTGCATCTTCCATGATAAGTAAAATTTTCATCTGCCCAACCACCTAATTCTTTTGTCCATATGTCTTGTTGTATACATTCGCCTTAGTAAGAAACAATCCCTTTTTCTAGCCCTATTTTCTATACCATCACTTCCCTTAAAAACAACAAAAAAGGAAGCCGCTTGGGCTCCCTTCTTTCGTTATACCAACTCTTGCTGCTTCGTTTCTTGCCCTAGCACAACTACTGCAAGCACTCCAATTAAAATGGAACCGCAAAAAATTGTAAAGATCAATGAAAGAGACGCTTGTGAAGCAACAAGATAACCTACTAGCAATGGACCGAGAATACCACCAATACGGYCAAATGCTGCAGCCATACCTGCTCCAGTACCGCGAATTACTGTCGGATACTGCTCAGGTGTATATGCATATAACGCACCCCATGCTCCTAAATTAAAGAAGGACAGTAACATTCCTGCTATCACCAATGTTGTAAGCGATTCAGCTACTCCAAAGACGTACGCACTGCATGCTGTGCCAATTAAGTAAGTAACTAACACAAATTTACGGCCGAGGCGCTCAATAAACCATGCAGCAGTAAAGTATCCGGGAAGCTGTGCCAATGTCATAATTAATACGTACTGGAAACTTTTTATTAGACTAAATCCTTTTAGTACCATTACACTTGGTAACCAAAGAAACATGCCATAATAAGAAAAGACAACACAGAACCATAAGATCCATAACATAATCGTCGCTTTTCGATATTCTCCAGACCAAACCGCCTTTATATTTGTAATAACAGATTGTTTGTTCTCAACTTTTTCAAATTGCGGCGAATCTGGTAGATTCCATCGTAAATATAGTGCATAAAGAGCTGGAATCGCGCTTAATACCATCGCTACTTGCCAGCCATACTTTGGAATTACAAAATAAGAAATTAGAGCTGCAATTAACCAGCCAACCGCCCAAAAGCTTTCTAGTAATACAACAATTCTCCCGCGTTCATGAGCCTCAACACTTTCAGATACAAGTGTCGAAGCTACTGGTAATTCTCCACCAAGCCCCATACCGATTAAAAAACGCAATATAAGAAACATAGCTAATGTTGTTGTTAATGCCGTTAAACCACTACCGATAGAAAATAATAATAATGTCATAATAAAAACAGACTTGCGCCCCAACTTATCTGCTAATATGCCAAATAAAAGTGCTCCCACCGCCATACCAATAGAATTGATACTTCCGATCCATCCCATCTCCTGACTACTTAATCCCCATTCTTTTTGCAGCGCAACGATGACAAATGAAAGCATGCCAACATCCATTGCATCAAATAACCAACCAAGCCCCGCTATTCCAAGAAGCTTGCGCTTTGAAATTTCTTTTATATCCCCCACTAGAAGTCCTCCTTACACAGGTGTCTTTACACTTCATTTTACATGTGTATATTGTATAAGTAAAATACTTTTATCCCTATTTTCACTTAAAAGCTTCCTTTTAATCTTCCCATAAAATAGAGCTTCCATTAGTGGAGAATACTACATTTTTAGCTTTCACAAATAAAAAAAGTAGCGATATTTCGCTACTTTTTCGAACGCATCACTTCTTTTAGAAATTCAGCTAATACAAGCTGACGACGCCAACGCGTCGGATTGCTACATAGACGGTAAAACCATTCTAGATGAATTGCTTGAATCCATTTTGGTGCACGTTTTACTTCTCCTGCCCAAACGTCCAGACTGCCACCTACACCAACAGCCACTTTTGTTTGTAAGCGATGCTTATTATTTTGAATAAAGTTTTCTTGTCTTGGGAATCCAAGAGCTACAAGTAAAATATCCGGTTTTACTTCTTGAATGCGAGCAATGATGCCCTCTTCCTCTTCTTGTTTAAAATACCCATCCTGCGTACCAACAATAGATACAGCTGAATAAGTTTTTGTTAAATGATCAGCAGCACCCTTCACAACATGTGGTTTCGCTCCCAGTAAAAAAACAGATACAGATTTATTCTCTTTCGATAACGCCCCAAATAAATCACTCATTAAATCAAAACCTGCTACGCGCTCTTTTAATGGTGTCCCTAGCATGCCACTTGCCTTTACAACACCAATACCATCCGGTGTAATCAAATCTGTTTCTAAAAGGGTTTGATGAAAACTTGAGTCTTTTTTGGCACACATTACGATTTCCGGATTCGCTGTTACAACTTGAAATGTATGAGTTTGTTCTGATTCTAGCTGCTTCATGATATATCGAATTGTCTCTTCCATTGTCATCGTAGAAAAAGGGACACCTAAAATATCAACTGTTTGTACTGCCATAATTATAATCCTCTCTATTTCAATAAAAGTTTTTTATATGCTTTATGAGTATCTTCATATAGATTTCGTAATGAGAAATGAGAAGAAGCATGCTCATACAAACGTTCACCCATCACTGCTAATTCACCATTCTCCCACTTCTTATATCCTTCCTCTAATGCACTTGCTAATGCATGTGCATCACCAATTGGCACAATCCATCCGTATGTAGGATCGACAATCAACTGTTCCATATCACCAACATTCGTTGCAATAGACGTTAAACGTTGATTTGCAGCTTCTAATAACACAAGCGGAAAGCTTTCACTATAAGAAGTTAATAAATTAATATCGGCGGATGCATATAATTCTTTTACATCCGAACGATGACCTAAAAATAATACTTTATCTTCTAACCCTTTCTGCCTTACTGCTTCTTTCAACTCTTCTTTAATCGGGCCATCGCCAACTAACAATACTTTCATATTAGGAATTGTTATTTTTTGCAAGGCATCGAATAAAATATTATGCCCCTTTACAGGGTGAAGGCGGGCTACTTGAATCGCTGTAAATACTCCTTCTTGTATACCTAATTCATCTTTTAAGTTATAAGGTTTCGCTGGAATGTCATCATACTCAATCCCGTTATAAATGGTACAAATTTTATCTGCTGGCACACCGAGTGCTACAGTATTTCGCTTAAAACGTTCTGTAATTGCAAAAAACAAATCAACTTTCTTATATGAATATAAATTTAACTTTGTAAAGATCCAACCTTTCAAACCACGCTTCATAAAATCAAGAGTTGGATCACTATGAACCGTTGTTACCCATTTTGCACGTATCTTCCTTTTTAGAAGAGAAAGATAAAAGTTCGCGCGCGCACCATGTGTATGTACAATATCAAAGTGTCCTTCGTTAATAAACGTACGTATTTTAGAAAGAATCGATATGTCATAACGAGATGATTGAGAAAAAACGTGCACTTTCATTCCGAGTTCTCTTGCTTCTCTAGCAATTGCACCTTCTTCAAACACGACTAGTTCAACTTCAGTTTTTGGAAATTGCGACAAAAGTGAAATAATGTGAGTTTTCCCGCCACCTTCTTCTGCTCCAGCATTCATATGCAACACTTTCATCTCTTTCTTCCTCCATCTTTATGTTCTCTTATAGTTTACTATAACAAAAAATAAAAGCTAACGTGACGCTAGCTTTTATTTTTCTATCATTCAATTTCTAAATCAACAATTAAATATGCAAAAATTACAGCAAAATAAATACTTACTCCAGGCGCTGTAAATACATGTCCCGCTATAAATGCAATACCCATACTTAATCCTAGTGCGGTTGCTAATAACCCGTATCTTACTGTAAATACCTCTTTAAACCTAGTTACTAGTACGAGAAGAATTTTCACACCGAAGTATAAAAATGGGATTAAAAGTAGGATGAAACCGACAATCCCAAATGTATAGAACCAATCATGAAAGTCCCTTTCAATTAGCTTCGGTTTCTCTTTGAAATTTCCAGCATATCCCATACCGAATAATTTTTGAGATGCTGGAGCTTCTGCATAGTAATCTTTATACATTTTCTCAAATATCTCACGTCCACTGAAGATTATTGCTTGTGTTTCCTCTTTTTTCTCTATTTCTTTTTCTTTTGCTTTTTCCTCTTGTGTTACAGGTGGTTTATGGTGCGTTTTTTCTTCCTTCTTTTCTTCTGCCTTTTTCACTTCTTTTTTCTCATCAAGAATTTGGACGTGAAATCCCATATTTTTTAAGAATGGCGAAAACGGTGTATATGCTAGTGCTCCAGCAAAAACAACAGTCGCAAGGATGCCATTCAGTAAATATGACTTCTTATTTCTATCTTTACGCTGTAAAAATGCCTGAACAAAGCACATGAAAACAGCAACAACCATTGTGCCAAAAATGGCTCCAACTCCCACCTTCGTACCAACAGCAAATAATGAGAAGATAATTAAAATAGAAGGAATCCAAAAATAACTTTTTGCTATGCTTGTTGTTTTTTCAATTGAATATAGAACGACGATTGGGCATACAACTGCTAAAATGGCCCCTAATTCATTTCCTGCATAGAACCAACCACGTGAACCAAGTTTCACCCAATCGTAGCTATTATAATCAGTTCCTGTCGCAATCGAAATAACCATGATACTATTTATGATTAATGTTGAATATACAATATAGTTACGCATTTTTGAATATGCATTTGCTTTTTCACGTAATGATTTAAACACAAAAATGTAACAGGTAAGCATAATAAATGGATATAATGCTTTTGCTATAAATTTAATTTCTTCTCCCAACATGATAGGGCTTTTGACCAATTTATTATTTACTAAACCTGCAGCAAGAACAATTCCAACTACTATTAAGTATATGATATATTTACGATTTTCTTTTTCTCTTGCCTGAAATAAAATATAGATTCCACCAAGAACCATTACAAATAGACGCGTAATAATTCCAATTGTCGTATCAATCTTTAAAACCATGATGCAAAATGACGTGAGTAAGTCTAAAACCGGCTGTAACATAATGAAAATCAATAAAAAATTCCCAAATTTATTACTTAAATTATTATTTCCTAACATCTCGAACCCCCATAACTATCATTACCTTATCTCACTTTATACAATTTACAATAAGCCTCTAACTCGTCTCAAATATTTATTATAACATAATTTTTTAGTTAACCACTTCCTATTTATGCAGATAAAAGATAATAAATCCCCTTCTCGTATGTCACATATCTCGTATCTTCAAACGCTTTCTTTCCCCATTTTTTCTTTTTTTCTACATGTAACGAAAAGTAATTGTTATTTCTAAAACTTTAGTGTATATTTTGCTCTGGAACATCTTTAAGAGGAAGGGATTAGAGCTATGTTATTAATCGAAATATTTACGTTTCTTGGCATTGTCGCCGCTGCCATTTCTGGTACATTAGTTGGTTTAAAGAAAGATCTAGATTTATTTGGTGTCCTTTGTTTAGCTGTAGCTACTGCACTCGGTGGCGGAATTATTCGTGATATTATGATTGGTAACCTACCTCCCGTTGCATTTGTACAACCGATTTACTTTTTGGTCAGTGTATTAGCAGCTCTCTTTACTTGTATGTTTTTTGAACGCATTAATAAACTTCAAGTTGTAATCATGCTTTCAGATGCTGTCGGTTTAGGCGTTTTTACTGCTATTGGCGCAAACGCTGCAATGTCGCATCACGTTGATGCTTCATTCTTAGTTGTTTCGATGGGTGTTATTACAGGTATTGGTGGAGGGATTATGCGCGATATTTGCGCTCAAGATATTCCCTATGTATTCCGTAAAGAAATCTATGCAATTGCTTCTATTCTAGGTGCAATTAGTTTCCTAATTACGTATGAAATGGGTGCACACGTATTAGCCTTTTATATCTGTTTACTAGTAACATTCATCATACGTGTAGTCACTGTTATATACAATGTGCATTTTCCAGTCTTCTTTAAGGCTCATGCAAAAGCTAATAAAAGTCATTAAGAGAATTCAAATCGAATTCTCTTTATTTATAATAGTTACTCCTTATTGCCTAAATATAAGAAAAAACTCACCGTTTAAAAAACGGTGAGTTTTTTCTTATCACACACTTCAAGATTCCCCTAAAAATATAGGATCAAACCTTCCTGCTACGCAAGACTTCACTTTATTTTTTGAAAAATAGCTTTTGACAATAGAATGACAACATATATACACCTAAACTTTGTAAAATGAAAAGACTTGGTATCGTTAAACCATCGTACACAATATCTGCATTAAAGAGCTTCATTCCAATATATCCTGTTATAAGTAACAGTAACAACATATAGCCTTCGCTCTTTTGTTTCTGAATAAGGAAATGTAAAAGCGCAATTGACATAAATAGAGTTACAGCTATAAAGATGAGTTTTTCACCTTTTAGCAATATCCCATTCATTCCCTCTGATGATACCTGAGCTATACTTGGCTTAACCACAGCTAACCGCTCTGTTTCTAACTCTTTTAACTTTTGACTCAAGCGCTCTTTCATACTTTGTGCTTGAACGGTTTCTTGTTTATTACGCTCTTCTCCGATTAAAACCGATTGCACATACGCATCGTTAGAAATGGCATACTGTTTTATTCCCATCGCTTGAATCCCATAATTCACAGCAAAATGAGTAACATAAAATACGACTAAAACCCCTATCAATTTTAACAATACATTTTGTTTATCTGCATTTTGGAATATTTCCACTAGCAAGACATACACAATTACTAAAATAAGTATAAATATGCCTACTGGATACATCATATTACTAAGAGCAAATAGTATCGCGGCACATGCCCACATGTAAGAATGGCTCAATCCTTTATGTAGTAATATATAACTCGCAAAGTAAAATAAAAATATAGAGAATAATTCCCCTGTTAATAATGAACATGAAAGAATATTTGGCAAATATAGCGAGTAAAACACTGCAGCAATTCGGCCACATTCTTCTTGAAATAAACTTGCAGCAATTCGATAAATGAAAAACGCTGTTCCTGCGCAATACAAAACATTAAAAAATTGCAAAACAAATGTAGCATCGCCAAACACACGAATCAATACTGACTCATATATAATGAAAGGTAATTGACTAACAACAGTTACATTACTGCTTCCTAGCGCAACTTGTTTTGCAGTCTCATACATAGCTCTCATATCACCTATAACTGGAGCATCAAAAAAGAGAACTGCTCCAAGCCTAACAAGCACTGTCATACTCATTAGAAAAATGAGAAACTGTTTATCCGTAAATCGATATTGCAAAATAGAAGCAAGAAGTAAAAGGAGTATCACGAAAATTGATAGCACAATCGTTAAACTTGTGGCGCTTCCTCCCAAAAATTGCTTACTTCCCTCGAAGGCGTTCCAGCAAGAATAAACAAAAAAGGCAAGCATAGTTCCAATAATTATTTTACTAAAAAAAGATGAAAACCCTGTTTGTATGTTATTCATATGTATATTGCACCTCTATTTCCATTCATAACACAACGATTCTATCATGAATGGACACATGACGGTTAGAAAATTTATCCCGCTATTTGCGAGCAAGTAATACTCTCACCACGAAATTCAAACAGAAGGAGCAGAATTAACTAGGAGATGAACTGCCCGTAAAAGTACTGATTGGTTAGTGCTAATAATCAATGAGGGATGAAAAAAACTACTGATTAAAGTTTCACTTTATATAGAAAAATATAACATTCACTTTTTCGCTTGCAATGTAAGCGAAACCTCTTTTACACTACAATCTATACAAATTAAATTTTCTTTCAGTTACACGCATGGAAATACAATATTATTCTATTTTAATGAAGTAAACTTTTTATCGGATCTCAATCGTCTAAATAACAAATAATATTCGATAGAAAATACCCATCTTTTTTATATAGGAAACAGAAATAGGAGTAGATTATATGGACAAAAAATTTATGAGAGAATCAAAAGCAATTAAAACAACGCGTGTTTTCCCAAATGATTTAAACAATCATCAAACATTATTTGGCGGAAAATTATTAGCGGAAATTGACAGCATCGCATCTATTGCAGCAGCAAGACATAGTAGGAAACATTGCGTAACGGCCTCCATTGATTCCGTTGACTTTTTAACTCCAATCCATCAAACGGATTCCGTTTGCTACGAGGCATTCGTTTGCTATACTGGAAAATCTTCTATGGAAGTATTTGTGAAAGTCGTTGCAGAAAATTTATTAGAAGGGGAACGCCGCATTGCTGCTACTTGCTTCATTACATTCGTAGCATTAAAAGATGGCAAGCCTTCTTCTGTACCTCAAGTGTTACCAGAAACAGAAGAAGAACATTGGTTATACAAAACTGGAAAAGAACGTGCACAAAGCAAAAAAGAAAATCGTTCAAAAAGTAAAGAAATGGCTGATGTATTAACACTGAGCAAACCTTGGAGTGTATAAATTAAAACATCCATCAATTAAGGAGACTGCCTCAAAGTAACTGAGTAGATACTTTAGGGCAGCTTTTTTATTTACATAAGAATAATCTTCCTTTTCTAATATAATTAGCATTGCATTCTGTCTAATTTCACTCTTGTTACCACATGAATTTCAAAGAGATCTATTCCGTACCTTTTACTTGCATCCCCTCTCTATGTTCCTTTGTATTCACCGTTACAGAGATTTCATAATACCACTATACTTACTATATAATCGTCCACTAGCCTAAATACAAATAGAACAAATCTCATATTTCACCTGAAGTCTTTATTCTATCTGACCTATCAACCAATAGTTGCTTTACAAAGTTTATGTGAGGTAAACTTATACCCGTAGTTATTAACTACAAGTAATAATAATTGATTCATTAAGGAATCTATTCCAATAACTAATATGATTCACATGAAAGGTACTTTATTTGACTTTCATTTGTGCGGAAAGGTGAAATTATGCAAAAGTCACTTGTATCAAATATTTTCTATAAAATATTGCTCAATACCTTTAATATCATTCTTCCAATTTTAGTAGGCCCTTACGCATACCGAACACTCGGGGCTACTTCAATAGGAACCGTTAGCTCCGCTGAAACCATTTTTAATTATTTTTTCATTTTTGCTGTATTTGGTGTATATCAATATGGATTACGTGAAATCAGCTTAGTAAAAAATGATAAGAAAAAAGTTTCACAATTGTTCACAAGTCTATATGTGATTAACTTTACAACCAGTATCCTGGCTCTAGTGACATTCGTACTCTTTAGCTACCTTGGATATGGTGATCAGAATTTATTTCCTGTACTGCTCATTTTCGGATTCAATTTTATTTCAAATTTGTTTTACGTAGAATGGTTTAACGAGGCACATGAAAATTATGATTTCATTACGAAGAAAACAGTTATTGTCCGACTTACTTATGTCGTGCTTCTTTTCGCTCTAATTCACGGAGTGGATGACTATAAAAAATTCGCTGGCTTATTAGCTTTATCAACGTTTTTAAACCACATTATTAGCTTTGTATATGTGAAGCGTCAAGTCAAATTTGATTTTTCTAATTTAACAATTGTTCCACATTTAAAACCTTTAGTATTAGTCGTTATCTTTTCAAACGCCAATATGTTATATACACAATTAGATCGCCTCTTCTTATTACAAAATAAAGGAGAAGCTACGGTCGCTTTCTATGTGATGGCCTTCCAGATTATGACTATTATTAACACACTTATGTCAAGTGTTGTACAAGTTACAATTCCAAGGCTTTCTTATTTATCAGGAAACACAAATGATGGAGAATATGAATCATTACTAAACAAAATTTCAAAAGTATATTTCATTACGTTGTTCCCAGCCGCTATTGGTTTAATGCTTATCGCTCATGGAGCCGTTATTATTTATGGCGGAAGGCAATTTGCTGGAGCTGGTGACACATTAATGGTTTTCGCATTTTATATGATTTCAGTAGGAATTGAATCTATTTTATCAAACCAAATTATTTATGTAAAAAAGAAAGAAAGTATTTTAGTGCGTTTTTTATTCATTTGCGGTTTTATAAACCTTGTATTAAATTTTGCGCTTGTATTCTTTCATGTACTTACACCAACAACAGCTATTATTACAACAACGATTGCTAACTGTGCATTAATTGTATTGGAATATATTTATATAAAAAAGAAATTAAAAGTAAATTACACATTATTCGATATGCAAAAGCTAAAATACCTGTTTTATTCACTAACATTTTTACCAATAGCATTCTTAGTGAATACGATAATTTCCGGACAAATTCTACAAGTGATCGTCACAATGTTAGCATGTGGATTGGCTTATGCACTTATCCTATTCATAGCGAAAGATGAAATTCTCTTTATGCTGTTAGACAAAATAAAAGCAAGATTTAAAAGAGTTTAATGTAAAATGACGTAAGAAATACAAACTCTTTTCTGTATATGAACAAATGAACCCTCTTGAAGGAGCTGTTACAATTGAAATTTTCTTTAATCATGGCCACTTGCGGCAGACGTGATGACATTCTTGATTTACTAAACTCATTAGAAAAACAAACTTATAAAAACTTTGAGCTCATTGTAGTTGACCAAAACGATACACCAATTTCTGATCTCTTTGAAGATTATAAAGAAAAATTTTCCATCAACTATATTTATACGCCTATTAAAGGATTATCCCGTGCCCGTAATGCAGGATTAAAAGTAGCTGATGGTGATATTATCGCATTTCCGGATGATGACTGTATTTATGAAACAAACGTGTTGGAAAGCATCCTAGAAACATTTAATAAGGATAAGGATATTCAATTTATATCAACAAATACTACAAATGTTGAAGGAACAGGCTCATTAGTACATGCACCAGAAACAGATATTATTTTAAATGATAAATATGGATTCATGGGACCGTCTTTCACACTATTCTTTACGAAACAATTTGTGCAAGATGTTGGTACATTTGATGAAGACTTAGGTGTTGGATCAGGAACAATTTACGGAGCTGGTGAAGAAACTGACTTCGTACTACGCGGTATGAAAAATGGATATACAGGACTATTTAAAAAAGACCTATTCGTATACCATCCAGTAAAAGAGGAAGTCATTAATGAGCAATCATTAAAAAGAGCCATTTCCTATGCCGGTGGTTTCGGAAGAGTGATTCGTTTACATTATGGCTTCCCATACTTTTTACGTGCGGTTGCAGCCGCTACATTCCGTATGACGCAAAATATTTCGAATGATAAACGCAAATTCCATGCAAATCGTTTAAAAGGAATCGTTCGAGGTTATTTTAAATAGAAGAAAAAAGAAGAGCAATCGTTCAATATTAGAACAGTTTGCTCTTCTTTTTTATCTAATTTCTCCCCTCCAAAAACAAAATAGTCTCCTTTAGTCCCTCACGGTAAGATGTCTTTGGCACTTTACCAATACAACTCTCATACTTTTCTCCACTCAATACAACCGGTTCTTCTGTCAAATACAACATTTCTACAAACTCTTTCATTTGTTTATCAAATAAACCAAGCATTCCAATCATACGTTTTTTCACAGTCATTATAGGCTTCTTATATCCGGTTAATTCTCTTATATGCCCGATTATCTCTTCCCCTGTAATTACACCCACTCCTGGTATGTTCCAGTTTTGCCCGTATGCACTATCACGTAATGCTAATTCAACAATCGCCTTAGCTCCATCCGGCGTAAAAATATATTCCCTAGCAAGCTTCTTATCCCCGACAAAGCTAGATGTTTTATTTGCAAGAACACCTTGTAACGTATGATGAACAAGCGTACTTTCTGCATTTGGCCCATAAAAATCTGGGAAATGAGCAGTAAGTACCGGTACACCAGCCTGTTTCGCCATCAATTCAAGCTGCAAACGAATTTTCCCCTTCTTTGTATGTGGATTCTTTACAACCTCTTCCGTTACCTTCCCTCGTCCTTGTCTTCCATACGCATAAATATTATCTACCATCGCTAATTTAGCACCGTGATGTTTCGTCGCTTCTAATATATTTTTTAGTAACTCTGGCTGTTTTATCTCCCAATCCGTATACGGAATATTTACAGCATGAAAGATCACATCTACATCTTTAGCAGCTTCCATTATATCTGCTTTCTTAAATACATTTCCCGCTATTATTTGTATTCTTTCCTCATCGTAAAACAGCTTTTCTAGCTTTTCCTTATTTCTCGCAAAAGCAATTACATCAATCCCTCTCCCGCACAATTCCTTTGTAATTGCATATCCCATTGCTCCAGATGCTCCCAATACTAACGCCTTTTTCATCTTAATCCCCCTTTTAATTAACCGCCGTTCAATTAATTGTAAAAAGAAAATCACTTACATAAGAAGCGATTTCGCAATAAAATTCACATGTGCAGCAGCTAAATCTTGCACATCTTCAAACGTTTGATTACTTCTACAATAATGTGCAACAAATCCATGTAATGATAAGAAAACAGACCATATTGTCATTACATTTATATTCCCTTTACATAAGGAAGATATAACAGAAGCAAACTTTTCATAACTAACATTTGGTCCATCTGCTAA
This sequence comes from Bacillus sp. 05T22, assembly GCF_056396765.1. Lineage (NCBI taxonomy): Bacteria > Bacillati > Bacillota > Bacilli > Caryophanales > Bacillaceae > Bacillus > Bacillus sp. 05T22. The sequence continues at coordinate 39,242 of NZ_JBFTMC010000020.1, read as the reverse complement.
ACATTCTTTTAATTCATCATCTTTAATTAAGAACATGATTTCATAATGACTTTGATTTCGTAAACCGAATTCAATAAATCCGAATAAAACTGCTTTTAATTGCTCTTTCTGCCCTAAATTTTGAGCAGTGACTTCATCTAACTTTTGATTTAATAACTGAAAATCCTGCTCTACCATCGCATAAAACAGTTCTGCTTTATTTTTAAAATGATAATAAATTGAACCATGACTATATCCTAATTCTGATGCAATTTTACGCATTGAAGTATGTTGATAACCCTGTTTTATAAATAAATCCCTCGCTGCATTCATAATCATTTCTCTCGTTAATTCTTGTTTAACTGCTCTTCTTGGCGACATTTCTCATACCTCACAATTTAATTAACCACCGTTCAATTACAGTATATTCCTTTTATAAAAATAAGCAACCCTATTTTTGAAAAAATATACATTTTGAAAGGATAGCATTATATCCAAGAATTTAGTATCATGATTCAAGATACTATTTTGAAATGGACGGAGGACATTATGAGCTTATTAACAGTTGAAAATTTAGGTCATACATTTGGTGATCGTACACTATTTAAAGACGTATCAATGCGTTTATTAGCAGGAGAACATGTTGGTTTAGTTGGTGCAAACGGCGTTGGTAAATCAACATTTATGAATATTATTACTGGACAACTTATCCATGATGAAGGACGCGTAGAATGGACACCTGGTACACATTACGGATATTTAGACCAACATACAATATTAACACCGGGCAGAACGATTCGTGACGTATTAACAGATGCGTTCTTACCTTTATTTGAGAAAGAAAAAGAACTCAATATCGTTACTGAGAAAATGGGAACAGCTACGCCGGAAGAATTAGAAGAACTTCTTGATCAAATGGCAGATATTCAAGATGCGCTTGAAGCAGGTGGTTTCTATTTATTAGATATTAAAATCGAAGAAGCTGCACGTGGTCTTGGAATTGATGCAATTGGATTAGACCGTGATGTTTCTGCATTAAGTGGTGGGCAGCGTACAAAAGTATTACTTGCAAAGCTATTACTTGAACAACCAGAGGTACTATTACTTGATGAGCCGACCAACTATTTAGATGTTGAACATATTCAATGGTTAACAAATTACCTAAAAGAATATCCACATGCGTTCCTTTTAATTTCCCATGATACGGAATTTATGAACAAATGTGTTGATGTTATTTTCCATCTAGAATTCTCAAAAATGACGCGTTACACAGCGACATATGAAAAATTCCTAGAGCTAGCTGAAATCAATAAAAATCAACATTTAAACGCTTATCAAAAGCAGCAAGAATTCATTAAAAAACAAGAAGATTTTATCGCAAAAAACAAAGCTCGTTATTCTACGACAGGCCGTGCAAAGAGCCGTCAAAAACAACTAGATCGCATGGAGCGTATTGATCGCCCAGAAACAGCAATTAAACCGGAATTCTCTTTCAAAGAATGTCGCGCAAGCAGTCGCTTTGTCTTTGAAGGTGAAGATGTAGAAATTGGATACACACATGCATTATTACCAAAATTAACGATGACAATTGAGCGTGGAGAAAAAATCGCGATTGTTGGATGTAATGGTGTTGGTAAATCAACATTATTAAAAACAATCCTAGGTAAAATTAAACCATTAAGCGGGAAAACAAGCCTTGGTGACTTCTTAGAACCTGCATACTTCGAACAAGAGGTAAAAGCTGAGAATTTAACACCTATCGATGATGTATGGAATACATTCCCAAGTCTAGATCAGCATCAAGTTCGGGCAATGTTAGCACGATGTGGTTTAAAAAACGAGCATATCTCTCGTCCATTAAGCCAATTAAGCGGTGGAGAGCAAGCGAAAGTCCGTCTATGTAAATTAATGGGTGAAGAAAGCAACTGGATCCTGTTTGATGAACCAACAAATCACCTTGATGTTTCAGCTAAAGAAGAATTAAAAAAAGCTTTAAAAGCATATAAAGGAACAATCCTTCTTGTATGTCACGAACCAGATTTCTATGAGGATTGGATAACGAAAGTTTGGAATGTAGAAGAATGGGCTGGGCAAAACGCTTAATTATCTATAATAAAAATCCTTCCGTTAATGCGAGATAAAAAACAAGCAGCTGTTCTAAACAGCTGCTTGTTTTCTTAGCTTATTCTTCCATACTAAACATATAAGTACTACCAAAAGAACAACTATATAGCTTTTTTATTAATAATACTTCTAAGGATATGATATCTTTCTATCTTATTTTATAATTCATCCTGTTAATAGGATCGATATCATTTTTCTTATTATAAATTTGACTAATACCATAAGCAGCTAAAATAACCATAGGCATTGTAGCAGAATAATGATATCTTGGCGCTACTTCTACCAACATTTGTGCTAATGTTAACCCTATCGTGTAAAGACAAATAATGAAAACTGAAGATTTATTTCTATTTTTAAATGCTTTCAAAACACCTATCAATGAGGTTGCAATTAAAAAATAATAAAAAACATTAGACATTACAGCGTATCGTACATTATGATCTATTACTGATTGTGCATATCCAACAGCTTGACTATCTTCACCTAAAAAAATGATAAACTTATCAAAAAATAGCTTTGGAAAATCTATACTACCACTTTGTATTCTCTTCTTTGCTTCTTCTAACATTTGTTTTTGAACCTCATTCGCAGTCCATCCTGGTCTATCATTGTAATGTAAAAGCAATTCAGAGTCTGCCGCATTCCATGTTCCTGAACTTTCCGTGTTAAATCCTACATAAAAATTGTATCCAGGTGTTGATGCTATCTCTTCTCCCAAACGCAATGTTATATAATGATTTGCTGCTGAAGAAAAAACAAAATATCCCAATATGATAACGCCTATATATGTCACCTTATTTAAAAATATTTTTTTATTACCCATATGCCCTGTATCTATTATAAAAAGCCATATAGCTAAAGCTATGATAGGCACCGCTGCAATTGGACGTACCATATTCATTAACGTAAGTAATGCAGCTAATAAAACTGAATAAAGGAGCAATTTTTTAACACCCATATTGGGGAGCTTCTCATAAACAATAATCATGATCGCCCAAATTAACAGCAGTATTGTACAATACAGCGGTTCAGAAATTGCAAACATATTATAAATAGTTTGTGAAGGCAAAAGAATCCATAAAATACTTGCAGTTATTGCTGTTTTAACACCGCCAATTTTTCTACATATAAAATATATTAATCCCATTGATATCGTCGACAATACTACATTAACAATAGGTGGAATCATATAACTTACTCCAAATATTTTAAAGAAAATACTTAAGAATGATGCATATCCAAAAATATGTGGAAAAAGCGCTACATACCTGCTACTAATAACAAAATTTTTGCTGAGTGATTCTGCAGTATAATAAAAAGTTGCATAATCTACGAGTGGCTCAATTTTATATAAGAAAATCCAAGTTAATTTAACTGCCAAACAAGCAATTAATAATACCAAAAAACATTTTGTTTCGTTTAATTTTTCAAGATACATTGAACCTTTTCTAAGTATAAAAGTCCCAATCAAACACAAGAATAAAAAACTAACTACCAATAATACATAATTGTGTTTTTGCGTATCAGAGAAGTAATTAATAATTAATACTGAAGCAAAAAACCCGTAAATAATGTATACGGTTCGTGCCGAAAAAGTTGATAACCCTTTTAAAAATGCGTTCAACAATTTCACTCCTTTTAAATTATATTTATACAAGAATATTACAAGAGCATCTTTATATTGTTCACAAAAACATTCCTAAATACTGGTCTACATTACTTTATAAAACACGGAATAACCCAAAAATTCCCGAGTATTATTTTCCTCATTAAAACAACTCTCATATATCCCAATCATTGGATTCCACTACAAATTACTATACATTAATAACACTGGGATTGCCATATTCGATTTGGTACCAACGATTAGACTAATCAAAGTTATATGAAAGGAAATTTTTAGTCCCTTATATCAAAATTGTAAACAATAAGAATTATATTTCTAGGAGAAATTCCCCATTCTCCCTTTCATCTCGCCTAACTTTTTTCCTTCAAGAAATTTTGCAATTAAAACATTATCATTTCTAAATATTGGGATTAAAATAAAAAATGCTATTCGTAGTAAAAAAATTAATCTACCCAAAATATGTAACATGTTACTAACAACTATGCTATAATTGTTAGTTGTTAGTTGTTATGTACGAATAACATTCCAGTACAATCTATTTTATTTATATATTTTATAAAGATGAGGATACTATTATGGAGAAATTCTTAAAGTTCGGTTTAGTAGGAATCTTTAATACACTGATTACAATTATTAGCTATATAATCTTAGTTAAATTTGGAATGAATTACCTTATTGCAAATATTATTTCTTATTTAATTGGCGTTGCAAATAGCTATTATTGGAATAAAAATTGGGTGTTTCGATCTAACGGTAAAAATCTATCAATTTTTTTAAAATTTCTGATTGTAAATCTAATCGTATTAGCTTTTAATACATTTAGCTTGTTTATATTGGTAGACAAACTTTTATATAATGAATTTATTGCACAAATTTTTGCGATCGGTATTGGTATGATGATAAACTTTTTCCTTAATAAAATTTGGACGTTTAATCAAAGCGAAAACTCCTACTAATTAGAATCTATTAAAATTTATTGAAACTATGGAGGACAGAAACATGGACAAACTCGTTTCAATTGTAGTTCCTATGTATTTCGAAGAAGAAGTAGCACAGGAATGCTATAATCGTTTAAAATCTGTCATGATTCAAAATAATATCAATTATGAATTTGTATTTGTAAATGATGGAAGTACAGATCGAACAATGGAAATTTTAAAAGAAATTGCTGCAAACGATTATCGTGCTAAAGTCGTTAATTTCGCACGTAATTTCGGTCACCAAACAGCTGTAACAGCAGGTATTGATTGCGCAAGTGGAGATGCTATCGTAATTATAGATGCAGACTTACAAGATCCGCCAGAAGTCATTCCTGAACTTATAGCAAAATGGCAAGAAGGCTATGAAGTTGTTTATGCAAAAAGAAAGCAACGTAAGGGTGAAACTTGGTTTAAACTTTTAACAGCTAAATATTTTTATCGCTTCTTAAACTATATGTCTGATATCGATATTCCAAAGGATACAGGTGATTTTCGAATTATCGATCGGAAAGTAGCCGATGTTTTCAAACAAATGACAGAGCGAAATCGTTTCATTCGCGGGATGATGTCTTGGGTTGGATTTAGCCAAACATATGTTGAATATGAAAGAGATGAACGTTTTGCTGGTGAAACAAAATACCCACTAAAGAAAATGATTAAATTTGCATCAGATGGTATTATTGCATTCTCCACAAAGCCGTTAAGAATCGTCATGACTTTAGGTATAATGTCTGTTTTCATCTCCATTGCAGTTCTACTATACTCTGTTATTGTAAAATTAATCGGAAAAGATATCCAAACAGGTTGGGCATCTATTATGGTTGCCATTACCTTCTTCAGTGGAATTCAATTACTTGGCCTTGGAATCGTTGGTCAATATATTGCTCGTATTTATGATGAAAGTAAAAACCGTCCAATTTATATTGTGAAAGAAACAATAAATGTCGATCAGAAAGATACTTCTGAGCCTAAAAGAGAAACAGTAAGTTCATTATAAATAGAAACAAAAAGGTATCGTTGTAAAATATAACGATACCTTTTTTATCTCGCTATTCGTGGACAGTAATACTTCCACGTCAAAATTCAGTAAAAGCAAAGAAGTTAGGCGGGAGATAAACTGCCCGTAAAAGCCCAATTGGTGAAGGCTAATAATCAGTGGGGATGAAGCCCTCACTGACTAAAGTTTTACTTTATATAAAAAAACGACTTTTTCTCATATCAACTCTTTACGATAACCACAAACTTATAACCCTTTTATATTATAATACCCTTTAAGCCGTAATTTAAAATCCTTCAAATCAGGATAGGCATTTAAATTTGCTAACATTCCCTGAATAACAGGAATTCTTGGATTTAGCAACCTCATTTCAGCTTCAAGAACATCTAAAGTCACTAATAACTCATCATTTTCTAATTGATCTGCTAATGTACGTTTGAACGTAACAATTTCCTGTAAAAAGTGCTCTTTTGCCTGCTCTTTAATAAGCTCTGAACTACAAAAGAATTGTCCCAGCTTTTCTTCATGTAAAACAGGCGTATCCTTAGATTGTATAAGACCTGCTACAAGATCATCCATCCTCTTTAAAATAAATGATGAAACATGAAATAAATCTATTTCAGCTACATTTAAAATAATTAACTCTAAATAACCCCTGCATATCCCTTCTACCATAATAACAAGATCTAAAAGATATGGAGTAACCTGTCCACCATAAATTGATAATAAACTATTTCGATAAAATGCATGTGACTCGAGCTTCATTCTCATCATAAATGCTTCTACTTCTTTATTAAAAGGAATTGCATTTTCTCTCGCGTGCATAATAATGAATTCCTTATGTTTTTGTACATCGTTAAATTGACAATGTAGTTGTTTTTCAAACTTTTCACGTGGCAGCAATGATTCTCCATCAATAGCCAGCATCTTTTTATGGATTTTGTCATAATAATATCGGAGTGTTGCTAATAACAATTCATCTTTCGATTTAAAATATAGATAAAATGCTCCTTTTGATATACCGCATGCTGTTACAATCTCTTGTACCGACGTTGCGTTCACACCTTTAGTTGCAAATAACTTCATTGCCATTTCTATAATTAAACGTTCTTTTTCTTTCATATCTTCTCTCCTAATTCAATCTCGCATCATAACATTTTAACTTACTTTTATTATACCATCCCTTTTCATTGACGAGTGACCACTCAGTCAGTTATATTATGTATTAGACTGACCGCTTGGTCAATACACGTTAAAAAGGGAGCGCAAACATGAACAAAATCATTAACTTCTCGTTAAAAAATAAGTTCGCAGTTTGGCTACTAGCCATTATTGTTACCATTGCAGGAATTTACTCTGGTCTTAATATGAAACTAGAGACAATTCCTGACATTACAACCCCTGTTGTAACGGTAACAACGGTTTATCCTGGTGCTACACCAGCAGAAGTAGCTGATAAGGTATCGAAACCGATGGAAGAACAGCTGCAGAATTTAAATGGCGTGAACGTTGTCAGTTCTTCCTCTTATCAAAATGCTTCGTCTATTCAAGTAGAGTATGACTTTGATAAGAATATGGAAAAAGCTGAAACTGAAATTAAAGAAGCACTTGCAAATGTAAAATTACCAGAAGGCGTGAAAGACCCAAAAGTTTCTCGAGTAAACTTTAATGCCTTCCCTGTTATTTCATTAAACGTAGCAAGTAAAGATGAATCTTTAGCTGCCTTAACTGAAAAAGTTGAAAAAAATATCGTTCCAGGATTAAAAGGGCTTGATGGTGTTGCATCTGTTCAAATTGCTGGACAACAAGTAGATGAAGTACAACTTGTCTTCAAAAAAGATAAGATGAAAGAATTAGGTTTAAGTGAAGATACTGTTAAAAATATGATTAAAGGTTCTGACGTATCCTTACCACTTGGCCTATATACATTTAAAGATACGGAGAAATCAGTTGTTGTAGATGGTAATATTACAACACTCAAAGCTTTAAAAGAAATGAAAATTCCTGCTGTCCCTTCAGCAGCAAGTGGCCAAGGTAACGCTGGAACAGGAGCAGGTTCCCAAGCCCAAGCACCTCAGATGAATCCAGCTTTAGTTGGCGGAATCCCAACTGTTACATTAGATGAAATCGCCGATATTAAAGAAGTAGGAAAAGCCGAATCTATTTCGCGTACAAATGGAAAAGAAGCAATCGGCATTCAAATCATCAAAGCTGCTGATGCAAATACAGTTGATGTCGTAAATGCGGTCAAAGACAAAGTGAAGGACTTTGAGAAAAAATATAAAGACTTAGAAATCATCTCAACATTTGACCAAGGTGCACCGATTGAGAAATCAGTTGATACTATGCTTAGCAAAGCAATATTTGGTGCCATCTTTGCTATTGTTATTATTATGTTGTTCTTACGAAACATTCGAACAACATTGATTTCTGTTGTCTCTATACCACTTTCTTTATTAATTGCTGTTTTAGTATTAAAACAGCTGGATATTACACTTAATATGATGACGCTTGGAGCGATGACCGTTGCCATTGGGCGCGTTGTCGATGATTCGATCGTTGTTATTGAAAATATTTACCGACGCATGTCCCTATCAGACGAAAAATTAAAAGGTAGAGACTTAGTTCGTGAAGCGACAAAAGAGATGTTTGTTCCGATTATGTCTTCAACAATTGTAACAATTGCAGTCTTTTTACCTCTTGGACTTGTAAAAGGTATGATTGGTGAAATGTTCTTACCGTTCGCTTTAACAATTGTCTTTGCCTTGTTAGCTTCATTACTTGTAGCAGTTACAATTGTACCAATGTTAGCACACTCTTTATTTAAAAAGGAAAGTACAAGAGAAAAACAAGTACATCATGAAGAAAAACCAAGTAAATTAGCAAATGGCTATAGACGCCTGCTTGGATGGGCATTAAACCATAAAATCATTACATCTAGCCTTGCTGTTCTTTTATTAGTAGGTAGCCTTGCACTTGTACCAATTATCGGTGTCAGTTTCTTACCATCTGAAGAAGAGAAAATGATTATTGCAACGTATAACCCTGCACCAGGGCAAACTTTAGAAGATGTTGAAAAAATTACAACAAAAGCTGAAAAACACTTCCAAGATAAAAAAGATGTAAAAACAATTCAGTTCTCATTAGGTGGAGAAAACCCAATGAGTCCAGGTAAAACAAATCAAGCTATGTTCTTCGTTCAGTATGATAATGACACAAAGAACTTCGACAAAGAGAAAGAACAAGTTATTAAAGACTTACAAAAGATGACAGGAAAAGGTGAATGGAAAAGCCAAGACTTCGGAGCAAGTGGCGGTAGCAATGAAATCAAGCTGTACGTATACGGAGATAGCTCAGAAGACATCAAACCTGTTGTTAAAGATATTCAGGACATCATGAAAAAGAATAAAGATTTAAAAGATGTTGACTCTAGTATTGCAAAAACATACGCAGAATACACATTAGTCGCTGATCAAGAAAAATTAAGTAAGATGGGGCTAACCGCTGCCCAAATTGGAATGGGACTTTCTAATCAACATGATCGCCCTGTTCTTACTACAATCAAAAAAGACGGTAAAGATGTTAACGTATATGTAGAAGCAGAAAAACATGATTATCAAACAATTAATGATTTAACAAATCGTAAAATTACAACACCACTTGGCAACGAGGTTGCTGTTAAAGATGTTATGACTGTAAAAGAAGGTGAAACTTCCAATACAGTAACACATCGTGATGGTCGCGTTTATGCAGAAGTAAGTGCAAAATTAACATCTGATGATGTTTCTAAAGCATCTGCTGCTGTCCAGAAAGAAGTAGATAAAATGGATCTTCCTTCTGGTGTAGATGTTTCTATAGGTGGTGTTACAAAAGATATTCAAGAATCATTTAAACAACTTGGCCTAGCAATGTTAGCTGCGATTGCCATTGTATACTTCGTTCTTGTCGTTACATTCGGCGGTGCACTTGCACCACTCGCAATCTTATTCTCGCTACCATTTACAATCATCGGTGCCCTTGTTGCCTTATTGATTTCTGGTGAAACGTTAAGCGTATCGGCAATGATTGGTGCCCTTATGTTAATCGGTATCGTTGTAACAAATGCAATTGTTCTCATCGACCGTGTTATTCATAAGGAGCGCGAGGGGCTATCAACACGCGAAGCATTGTTAGAAGCTGGCGCAACACGCTTACGCCCAATTCTAATGACTGCAATCGCAACAATTGGTGCCCTTATCCCGCTTGCACTAGGATTCGAAGGAAGTGGATTAATTTCTAAAGGTCTTGGAGTAACGGTAATTGGTGGGTTAACAAGTTCAACATTACTAACACTTCTTATCGTTCCAATTGTTTATGAGGTACTCAGTAAGTTTAAAAAGAAAAAGAAAACTGTAGAATAAAGAAATAACCTCGCAATATGCGAGGTTATTTTTTATTTCCGAACAAGATTAAAAAATCTCCATAGCCTTCTTTCTCCAATTCCTCTTTCGGAATAAACCGAAGCGCTGCTGAATTAATGCAGTAACGAAGACCATTCGGACCTGGCCCATCTGGGAACACATGCCCAAGGTGAGAATCGCCTTCTTTACTTCTTACTTCCGTACGCGTCATATTGTGACTAACGTCCATTTTCTCTTTTACACTAGCGGACATCACTGGTTTTGTAAAACTCGGCCAACCGCATCCACTATCGAATTTATCTAAAGAAGTAAATAGTGGTTCACCAGAAACAATGTCTACATAAATTCCTTCCTCTTTATGATTCCAATATTCGTTTTGGAACGGGGGCTCTGTACCATTTTCTTGTGTTACATAAAATTGCATATCTGTTAATCGCTCTTTTAAATGCACATTATCTTTCGGCCAATGCTTTTTAATAAACGCATCGCGTCCTGATCCTTGGCGATATAATTCATAGCGAAATGCATTTTTCTTATGATATCCTTGATGATACTCTTCAGCTGGATAAAATGTAGTAGCAGGGAGTATTTTTGTAGCAATTGGTTTCGAAAACCGACTGCTCTCAGCAAGTGCCATTTTTGAAGCTTCTGCTTGTTCAAGTTGTTCTTCACTATGATAAAAAATTACAGTTCCATAAGATTGTCCACGATCATGAAATTGACCTCCAATATCTGTTGGATCAATTTGCCTCCAATAAATGTCTAATAATTTTTCATATGGCATTTTATTTGCATCGAATGTAATTTGTACCGCTTCATAATGCCCTGTTGTTTCAGAACAAACTTCTTTATAAGTCGGGTTCTCTTTATACCCACCCGTATAACCTGAAACAACCTGTATAATACCTTCCATCTCTTCAAATGGTGAAACCATACACCAGAAACACCCTCCTGCAAACGTTGCAATTTCTACCTTTTCATTTATAGTCATTTATTTCACCCCAATTATTTAATTCTTCTTACAGTATGGCATAAGAAGTTAGAAGTTATAAAAGAAAAAGCACCGGCGTCCGATGCTTTTTCTTTTACTCTATTTTTCAGCAGAATCTTTTTCTATCTCATCGCTCGTCACATCTAACACATCTAATAGGAACACAAAAATTGGTATACCAATAATAAGCCCCCACACACCTAAAAAGTGTTCAGAGAAAGTTAATACCATAAATGTATAAAAAATCGGTAAATTCGTTTTTTGTGACATGAATTTTGGATTTAACACATAACTTTCAAGTGCATGAATGAAAGTAACAATAATTATAATATAGACAACATATGTAATGCCACCAATATTATAAGCAATCATGCAGAGTGGAATTAGCGAAATAATTACACCAGCTACTGGAATTAAGCCGAGTAAAAAGATCATTAACGCTAAACCAAGCAATTGTGGAAATCCTAAAATCCATAGCGCAATAACAGATAAAACGCAATTAACAATAGCAATTAAAAACTGCGCTTCAATTACTTTTCCGAAAGAACGTGCGAATTTCTTTCCGAAATATTCAATTTCATTATAAAAAATGGCAAGTCTGCTCTCTTTAAATTTCGCGGTAAAAGCGACAATACGTGCCTTCTCAAGCAAGAAGAATAAACTTAAAATAAGAGAAAGGAAAAATTGCAGCCCAAATTTCCCAACATTGGCGATGGATTTATAAAGAATGTCCACACCTTGACCAATATATTTGGAAAGCTCCATATGGTTAATGGCATTAATTGCTGCCTTTATAATTTCATTATCTGGTGGATTTTTAAAGAATACATTAAACTGGTAGATTAATTGTGAGATTTGCACCGTTAGTACTGGCAGATACTTAACTAACGTAACAGTGATTCCACCAACTAACGTCACATATAATAACGCTATAATAATTTTTCGATTAATCGGCATAAAATGATCGAGTTTTCGAGAAATAAACTTTTGGAATCGATCCATTAAATACGTAAGAATGAACGTAATTAAAATTAAATTAAACATACTTTGTAGCCCATATAATATAAGAGCCAACAAGAGCAGTACGAGTAATCTTTGGAATCCTTTGCTTTGAAACAGGCTTTTCATTTGCATAATCGACGAGTGATCTCTCCTGTCCTATAAAGTGAGACTTTAATAAGTGGGATTTTCTTTATCTCTCCCACAAATCGAGTGCTTATGGACTCTCCTACCTATCTTCTTTGCTTTCGCTAGATTTAAGATCAAGATACATTAGCTACTTTCTATTTTACAATACAATAGTCCTTTTCAGAACGTATTATCCAAAGTATTAATGAAGATTTAAGGAAAATCTCATTTATTTTTATATAAAATAGGTCTTACCACTACTGTAACACAAAAAGCAAGCTATCAGTAGAAATCTGTCCTACGAATAGCTTGCTTTTATATTTTTCACAAAACATATTCTGTTAGCCGATAAATGGCATAAACATTGGAATAACAACTACTGTTACAACCCCAACGACCGTTACTGCAATACTTGCCATCGCTGCTTCTACTTCACCCATTTCAATCCCAACCGCAACGCCAAGTGCATGTCCCGCAGTTCCTAGCGCTAATCCTTTCGCAATTGGATTTTTCACTTTAAATGTTTTTAAGAATAAAGCACCAAGTGCGTATACAATAACTGCGTTAAAGATAACTGCAAAAGATGTAATTGCTGGAATACCACCGATACTTTCAGATATTGGTAGTGCAATTGCTGTTGTTGCTGCCTGTGGTAGCATAGAGTTCATTACAGATGTATCTAAACCAATTGCTTTTGCGACAATGAACACGACAATCACCGAACAAACAGATCCAACAACGATAGCGGATAAAATTTGCCACCAATATTTTTTCAGCTTATCAACTTGTTTGTATAACGGAATTGCAAAGGCAATTGTTGCTGGCTCTAAGAAGAAACTAATCATTTTACCGCCAGTATTATATTCTTCAAATGTAAAATTTCCAACCTTTAAAAAGACAATACCAAGTACCATTGCTACAAACAGTGGTGTAAATAAGAAGAACCCTTTTGAATGTTTAAATAAGAATGTTCCGATCCCGTATGCGATTAATGAAACGACGATTCCGAAGTATGGAGTCATTGTGCTTGCCATGTTCATTACCTCCTAACCATATATGGTCTGATATATTACGCAACTTTTCCGTGTTTGCGTCCTTTATTTACAACATCTAATTGTTTTGTATCAGTTGTTTCTTTTTCATCTTTACCTAGAATAAATTGTGCAAATAACCCTGTTACTGCTAGTAAAATAATTGTTGCGACAACAATTACAGTTATGATCTGTACAAAGTATTGCCCCATTACCCCAAGAGAGTTAATAACGGAAATACCAGATGGTACGAAAAGAAATCCAATAATACCTGTTAACGCCGTTCCAAGTGATTCAACCTGCTCCAACTTAATAACCTTTAAACATAATAGACTAAACAAAATGACTAATCCGATTACTGATGAAGGCATTGGAATTGGTAAGTGCGTTGCAATAATATGAGAAACCAACATGATAGCTGAAAAAACAAATGCTTGTGATAAGAAACTGTATACTTTTTTTGTACTCATTTTGGCCACCTCTTTCGATTTGGTACCTTCATTGTATATGATGTAAATGCTTAAGTAAGCGTTTACATAWCRGAACGTCAAATATACRGAATYAGTTACAAAAATAACGGGATGAAATRCAAAAGCTRCTTCTTAAATACGAAGCAGCTTTTTAAGTTCCTTTGCATATGTACGACTTACAGGTACCTTAGATCCCTCTTTCATAATTAAATTATAAGTAGAGTTAAACCAGGGCTGTATTTCCGAAATATGGTTGATATTCGCAATAAAACTACGGTGAACGCGCATAAAGCCCGTTTGCGGCAGCTTCTTTTCTAAAATAACAAGCGTATCATGGGTTACGTATGTTTCCCGAATCGTCTTTACAGTTACTTTCCCGTCCACAAGTCCCACATAAACAATATCTTCAATATTCACGAGCACAATGGATTCTTCTATTGGCAATGCAAGCTTATACATCTCCGTAGCTCCTTGCTTGTTCTAATGATAAATATGCATGTACATGATTCAGCTCTTGCTCTAATGGAATAAGTAACTGGCGTGCTCCCTGTAAATTACAACGAAAATACACGCTAAGTTGCAATAAGAGCTTTCTTGCCTTTTCTACATCTGTACGGCATAAAGCTGATACTGTATTAATCGCATTGAATAAAAAGTGCGGATTAATTTGTGCTTGTAATGCTTTTATCTCTGCATCTTGAAGTAGTTTACTTTGTAATTCTGCCTCTCCTAACTCAAGCTGTGTTGAGAAAATCTTCGCTAACCCTTCTGCTAATTCTTCTTCCACACGGCTTAATTGGTTCGGATTTTTAAAATAAAGCTTTAATGTTCCGATTGTATTGCCATGCGAAGTTAACGGAATAACGATTGCTGCCTGCAAAGGACATTCTTCATGTTGACAATTAATAATCTCTCGTGATTTCGCTTTCATTATTTTCCCTGTTTTTAATACTTCTTTTGATAATCCTGTAATTAAACTATGAGAAGGGATATGGTGATCAGATGCTAATCCAACATGCGCCAATATTTTTTCTGTATCTGTTAAAGATACCGCATCTGTCCCTGTAAAACGATGGATAATTTGTGCCACATGTTTACAAGATTCCTCCGTTAATCCCTGGCGAAAATAAGGTAATGTCTTATCAGCAATCCGAAGTACTTTATGAGTTTGCAAAGCCTTTGCATTTTCTTCTTGGCGCAAAATAGCTTGTACCATAGAAAGTAAAATAAAACTACCGAAGCTATTCACAAGAATCATCGGTATTGCGATTTTTTTTACAACGTAAAATCCATCTTTTACAATAAATAAGATCATAACCATTTCCAAAGATACAATAAAAACACTTAAAACAGCTGAGAATTTAGGTGTAATCACACGGTTATGCTTTTGAAAAATACGGCCAATATAACCGGTAATAATTCCTGCTAAAATAGATGAAATCGCACAACTAAGGGCTGTTGTTCCCCCAAGCATATAACGATGAATACCAGCAATAAATCCAACGCCAATCCCGACAATCGGTCCACCTAGTAAACCACTAATTCCAACTCCCATAATACGTGTATTGGCAATCGTACTCGATGAGGAGACCCCTTGCAGCCAATTTTCGTTCATAATTGTATTCCCTGCAATTTCAATTCCTGTGTAATTGCTTATAATTGTAAATAACGAAAAAATACAAATAAGCATGAGCTTATCTGTATATCCATCTTGTTTATGAAGAAGGCGCCTAAATGTTTTAATATGCGAAAGTAAAAAACCTAATATGACAATTAACCCAACTCGTTCAATCATCATAAGCACTAAATCTAGCATCTGTGATTCATCCTTTATTTGTTTAGTTAGTTTTATTATCGGAAAATAGTGAAGGTATCGTCAAGAAGAATGATATGTATCTCGCAGGAGTTGGCCCTGTTATTATCGGTTTACTTGCTACAGGTGGTAATTTATTCGGAGCTCTATCACTTATTTTCATTATCTATCCAATTGGATTAATTACAATGCTAGTGTGTGTACCGGAAACGAAACGAAAGGAAAAGTGCTAGATTAAAGTTAATCAAAAAGCATTGAAATTCTACATTTCAATGCTTTTGTTTTTATTTATGAAAGAAATTTGGAGTCAGAATATTATTCGGATAAGGTTTATGATAGATGTGGGTAGTAGCTGGCGATAATGGTGGAATGAGCCATACCCAATTTCCCGTCACGACACGGCCACAAGCCGCCTCTTGCTTTTCAAATTGTCCAAACTGCTGTGCTGCTGTGTGATGATCTACAATACTTACTCCTTGCTTTTTGAAAGAATGCAAAACAGCTACATTTAATTCAACTAACGCCTTATCTTTCCATAATGTACTGTTTCTCAAAGTATCCAAATTCATTATTTCTGCAACAGCTGGAAGTAAATTATAACGATCATGATCTGCCAAATTACGAGCCCCAATTTCTGTTTCCATATACCAACCATTAAAAGGAGCAGCTGTATAAGAAATGCCACCAATCTCTAGACGCATATCTGAAATCATTGGTACCCCATACCATTTTGCACCTAAGGATACAAATGGATATTCTGGGTGCTCAATCTCAACCTCTTTTACCTCTTCTTTCGGAATTTCCCTATATACAGGTTCTCGTCCATCAACAGAAAATACGAGTGGCAATACATCAAAATTCGTACCTTCTCCATTCCAGCCAAGTTTCTGACAAAACGCTGTAAATGGAATCGAATGAGAATCACCTATCACTCCCATTTCTGTTTCAAATCCCGCATAACGAATCAACTGATGGTTATAAATTCGAATGTTATTTTGTTCACCGTTATACTGCTTAAAAATTGTAATTGTCGGTTTAATTTTCCCGTTATTCGTTGCATATCGAATATGATGAATAAGTGCATTATATACCCCTTCCTCATCATTCACTTCACGAGCATCTAATATATGCATTTTATTCCAAAATAATCTTCCAATACATCGGTTACTATTTCTCCAGGCCATACGTGCACCATGAACAAGTTCCTCAAAGGTGTGTTCATATGTTCCTGTCCGCTCTATTTCCGACACAATTTGGCTGAGACGCTCTTCTATTTGCTGCTCTCTAGCAAGCTCTTGATAACAAGTTGTAATAAACTTCCTTGCTTCATCTATTAATTCTTTCATTTTATCCATAAACAATCTCCTTCTACTTCAACAAGACACTATTACTTTACAGTATAAGCAAAAAAGAGTGTAGTAACAAATCAAATAAAATGGCTATATAAATGCAAATTGAAAAACCAACATAAATCCCTTCTTTTTAGACGGAATAGAGCATCCAGCCAGATTCTCTTTCCCTCATCTTACTACTATTAACGTACTCGATATTTAAAAATGCAATAACAGAAATATAAAATAGAAACTACCGATACATAAATCCATGCCTGATAAACTACTGGTGTTCCCCATATCCCCATAAAATAAAGAAGCGATGGCAACGTGAGCGTTACCCATGATTGTACAAACGCTACCCTACCAAGGTATTGGTTTATATTCTTTTTTTGTACATTTAACACAAAGAATAAATACCAAAGAAGCGCCCACATAAACCAAGTCAGTGCATTAACGATATCTTGAAATTGAACGAACGATACAWCCATATAAAATAGTGCAACAAGAGCCACCCAGAGGCAAAACCACCCTAGCCCATTTCCACTCATTCCCGTAATAAAGGTGATACCTACATACAAATACGTTAAACCAAATAAAAAAGTAGCTGCATATGAATATACAGTCCAATTACTTTGATCAGAAATCATAATGAGGTAAAACGGAATGACAATTTGCAGCATCCCTACAAATAAATTAAAAACACCTGCACTTTTTTCCTCTGCTTTTCCTAATATGACAAGACTATTTAAAAACAAAGCTGCGCCTGAAAGCAATAACCCAACGTAACCCATATATGTTCGTGTGAAAATCATATTTTTTCACACCTTAACCTCCTCGTAACATAAAATCATACTAGTGATATTGTCCTACCCATTTCAAATTGCATACACAAGAAACAACTATCATTTCATGCGTACTAGCACTTTTTATTCAAAATAAGTCAGACTTCCTACCTCAAAACAAAAAGAAATCCAAAGAATGCAATCACTGTACTATATCATTAAAGCGCTTTCAAAATAGTATATTTCTTTCCAACAGTAGATAAAGTCAATCTCATATAACACAATCTGAAAACGATAACATTATCATAACAGCATTATATCTAAAAATAAACGCCGAAAATTCTGGAATAAAATTCGAAATCTATATTGTTCCCTGCCCATTTCTTTTAGAAACAAGTAGAATCAAGCATTTGCCATATACCAAACTAGCACTTCTATCATAAAATATCGCAAATTAAAATTTATGTTTTATGAAAGGTGAGATTATATGCCTAAACAAGTCGTTCGAGTTCATCAAGGATATATTCCTAATCAAATCCTTTAATGAATATGCACGTAATTGAGCAAAATTAGAATCGCCCAATCTTAGGTTGATTCTAATTTTGCCGTCCCCCTCACTCTTCCTATCTATAATATAGTGAGATTAAATTTTCACTTTAAATTATTCCCATTAAAAAGGCCACATACCTCGTGATATGTAACCCTTACATAAAACTTATTAAATCACATAACAATATACACATAAAAAATGGGCAAGGCTTCCCAATAACACAAAAATATGAAAAATTTCATGATGCCCTATATATTTAAATTCCAGCCATTTCGGTTTTGCTCCGTAAATAAATCCACCAATCGTATAAAAAACACCACCAAGTACTAAAAACAAAATACCCTCTATGCTTAGATTTTCTGATAGCGGTGCAAAAAATAAAACAATTAACCATCCCATCATAAGGTAGATTGCTGTTGATAACCATCTCGGACAGTTAAACCAAAACATTTTAAAAACAATACCACATATAGCTGTAGCATAAACTAGCACAAACAATAGTAAACCATTTGCAGCCTGTAATGTAATTAAGCAAAAAGGTGCATATGTACCTGCAATTAAGAGGAAAATCATCGAATGATCAAGCTTCCTAAAGAAATAAATAACCCGTTCACTTGCTACAACGCTGTGATACACCGACGAAGCTGCATAAAGAATCATCATCCCTACTCCAAATAGAATCACCGCTGAAATTGTAGAAACGGATGGCATTTTTACAGAAACCTTCACAAGCATAGCTAAAAGTGCAACGAATGATAACACGGCGCCTCCTAGATGGGTAAACGCATTAACTGGTTCTCTCACATAAGCATTCACATTAACAACCCCTTATATAATTACATGTAGTTTCAATAACTACATGTAATTATATACACAATTCGTCTAAGGGTCAACATTTACAATTTATTTGTTTCGTAATACCATATTTAAAGATATAGTGTACATTATTCCTACAAAGGTGAGGGTTTATATGGAAAACATAAAGAACTTACTCGAAACATTACATTTAGAAAAAAATATTAAACTTGAAGATATCCCTACTGTAGATTTATACGTAGATCAAGTTGTTCAACTATTTGAAAATAACTACGGTGATACAACAAGAACAGAAGATGAAAAAGTACTTACAAAAACAATGATTAATAACTACGCAAAAGGAAAATTATTCATCCCCATAAAAAATAAAAAATACTCAAAAGAGCATATGATTTTAATTAGTTTAATTTATCAATTAAAGGGTGCCCTCTCGATTAATGATATTAAAAGTTCTTTAGCAACTCTCAATGAAAGACTCATAAACGAGGATACTTTCGAACTGGACACCTTCTACAAAGATTATCTTGAACTTACAGAAACAAATGTTGAGAACTTTAAAAGGGATGTAGATAATCGGGTGACTGAGATAAAAGCTGCTGCTTCATTTGAGGATAAAGAATTAGAAAAACTCTTATTGCTAACTTCATTTGTAACAATGAGCAATATGTATAGACGTTTAGCAGAAAAATTAGTTGACGATTTGAAAGAATCTTAACCATGAATAAAGCCACCTCTTCTAGGTGGCTTTTACTTATTTTTGTTTTTTCATCGCTTTCTAACCCCCTCATTAATTTCACCAAATGAATTTGTATCGGTTTACGAGGAGCTATTCTACGGATCATATCTCCCTTAGTTAAGTCACTTAATGTGTTTACTATGCTTATTCTTTCTATTATCATCCTATTGTTTTCAAATAATATATGAATAATTAACTCCCCTTACTTGAATAAATTCCCTTCCATAACTATCATATAAAATATACAGAGTATTTAGATATAAGGGTGAGAATATTGTTCTTTATAACAACTCTATCCATCATACTGGCAGTAATTTTTCTCACACGTTTACTTTTTATAAAAAAAGAAGTACGAAGCATGACAAATGCACTCAAAAATTACAATAGCCAAAAAACAAATCAGAAATTAGATATCATACTTTTAGACAAGAATATCGAAGAACTGGCTTTTGAAATCAATCATTTAATTGAACACATTGTACAAGCGAATGTCGATAAAAAACGAACTGAAAATGGGTGGTTCACTTCAAGCAAAATTAAAAGACGGGCAGCTTCATATGATATGCGAATGGAAAATTCAAAAATAAATACCAAATAACTTTTTCATATCCCTATTGATCAAAAAAGTACATCTTACACCAAAAGAATGTACTTTTTCCTTTTTAATGACCTCTTTTCGAATGAATCTCTCTATCAAGGTACTTAGCTATGATATCTCTATCTGAACTATTAATAATCATGTTAATTCTCCCTTGCAAATACCCATATAACATCCAGTTTGAGCATTCTCTTAGCTGCCCATACTTATCTTTCTTGGCTTTAAAACATAATATCGTATCGTTCTTTTTTATTTTGTAATAATATTTAAAAATATCATCATAATCTATAATGTATGCTCTTTGAATTTGATAAAGTTCCTTTACTTCATAAATCATAACTTTATGTCTTGTTCCAAAAACAACAAATCGATTTCCTACATCCATAAGCGCTAATGGCATTACGGCATAGTCTGCTGAACACATAATTGCACCCAAATAGTAGCCACCTGTAGCCCTTGCTTGAAATTGTAATTCAATAAATTCATTTTCTGTTAACTCATTATTTGCCTTTACTTCTATCTCTTGAAAATTTTCTTCAGCAATTCGTTTTCTGATATCTTTTTTCTTCTTCTCCAAGCTCCCAACAAGGCGCTCCCCTATTGCTTCAAATCGGGATATTTCTTGTTCATCCCACTGCTCGAAAACAATTTGATCTATATTATAGCTTTCACAATTCATAATATCCCTCCATTATCCTTTTTAATTTCTCCTTTCCCCTTGATAATCTGGTATAAACTGAACCTGTACTCATATGTAGTCTCCTTGAAATATCCTCTATGCTTTCATCCACAATATACCTTCGATAAAAGATACTATGATCTACACCATCTAACTGATGAATTGCTTTCAAAACGAACTCTTTTTCCTCTTCTTTGAGCAATCCTTTTTCTACATCTTCATCATCTTGTAAAATAAGTTGTTCTATTGTTTGTTCAATTCTTTTTCTCTTCAGCCTTCTTTTATAATCTAGTGCCTTAAACTTCGCAATAGAAATAATCCAGTTTTTAAGTTGTCCCTTTTCTATTTGAAAACTGTCTATTTTATACCAAAGTATGAGAAGAACATCGTTATAGCACTCTTCAATTTCTGCTCTTTCATGGTTCTCTCCAAGTACACTTCCGATCACTCCATAAATCAATTTACTATATTGAAGAATCAATTGATCCAATGCTTCCGTATTTTGTTTTTTTATTTCATCTACTAATTCCCTATCATTCATATCTTCTCCCCCTTCACTTATATATACGAATACAACAAGTTTATCCTTACATAATTTCCTTATTTTTCATAAAAAAAATACCCACCTGTTAGAGTGGGTAGTTCCTTTTACTTAATAGCCTCATGAACCTTTAACTGCTTACCTTTTATCGTTGTGTTTTTCATTACTTTTAAAACAAGCGGGCCTTTTCCGTTTAATATATCAACATAAGAAACATTATCTTGTATCGTAATAATTCCTATATCATCCGCTGTGACACCTGGGATTTTAGCAATTGTACCAACGAAATCTACCGCTCGAATCTTCTTTTTCTTCCCACCGTTAAAGTACAGCTTCATAATATCTTTATTTAATCCTGCACTTTTCTCTTTTTTCATAATTGGTTTCGCATTTATTTTATCTTCAAAGGCTGCCTTTCCCTTTGCAAGCTCCTCTTTTGACGGAGCTTCTATTTTTTGAATTTCAAAACCGATATACTCTTCAATTTCTACCAAGAATCTCTCTTCATACGGCGTTACGAATGTAATTGCTTTTCCGCTATTACCAGCGCGCCCTGTTCTTCCCGTCCGGTGTACATAACTTTCTTTTTCTAATGGAATGTCATAGTTAATGACATGGGTAATATTTTCAATATCAATTCCTCTAGCCGCTACATCCGTCGCGACTAAATAACGAAATTCCCCTCTTCTAAAGTCATTCATTACTGCGAAACGGTCTTCTTGTACCATACCGCCATGGATTTTATCACACGGATAGCCAGAACGTTTTAACTGTCTAAATACATCATCCACATTTTCTTGCGTACGACAGAAAATAATACAGCTATCTGGATTTTCAACAGTTGTTATATCTTTAAGAAGTGAAAACTTCTCTTCTTCTCTCACTTCTAAAAGGGCGTGTTCAATTTTATCTGTCGTAATCCCAGTAGCTTTAATCTCAATGTTAATTGGCGACTTCATATATGTACGAGATAAATTTTCAACGTCTTCTGGTAACGTCGCAGAAAATAGCATTGTCATTCGATCTGTAGGTAATTCATCAATAATTGCTTCTACTTGATCGATAAAGCCCATATTTAACATTTCATCTGCCTCATCAATCACTAAATACTTCAACCGCTCTAAGGACAGAGTACCTTTTTCAATATGATCTAACACACGCCCAGGGGTTCCAACCACAATATGTGTTTTTTGCTTTAACTCTAATTTTTGACGTGCAAATGGGGATTTACCGTAAACCGCAGTCGCTTTAATACGTTTAAATCTTCCTATATTCGTAATATCCTCTTTTACCTGCACAGCAAGTTCCCTTGTCGGTGTAAGGATTAACGCCTGTGGCTTATTTTCTTCCCACTCAACCATTTCACAAAGCGGAATCCCAAAAGAAGCTGTCTTACCGCTTCCTGTTTGTGATTTCACGACAAGGTCTTTCTTTTCCAGTGCAACTGGAATTACTTTTTCTTGTACTTCTGTTGGCTGCTCATATTTTAAACTAGTAAGTGCTCTTACAATTTCCTTACTTAATGCATACTCTTTAAAGCTTTTTTTGCTCATATACTAACCTCATTTTGTTATGTATTTTAATTTTTTTATTATTTAACCATAACCTAAATATTATATTTGTCATTGCCTATACTTCATTATACTAAAATTATTTCCCTAATCGAAATCTATGTTCATCATTAAATTAAAAATCGGCTTCATTTACTTTGTATCACCTTTGGCAGTATGGACTTTGATTTGTTTGGAAATCCCATTCAGTGGAAATTCATGTTCCTCGGACCGGAGATTTACCACCGCGTCACCATGGATACCCTTGTCTTAAGCTAACTGCTACTACTTACTGCCTTCGCGATTCGAGACTTGAACTCTAGAGAATAGACGCATACTGGGCGCATCAAAAAAAGAGAATCCCTTCAGATTCTCTGCTCCCCTTCTTACACCCATTACCGTACTCGATATTTAAAAATACAGTAGCAAAAATATAAAATTACTCTTTGTTGTATTTGCTCACTAAGGATTCTATGTCATCACTATAATCTTTTAATAATGCTTTACCCATAGAATAAAATACAAAACAGTTTAATGTTGCTATGAACATTGCCATATTATTCTCACGTGAATAAAGAACAAACATTAAATTTAAAGAGATTGCAAAGGTTAATCCAAGGGTTATGCCTGTCCATTTTATATCATATAATAATACAAATATCACAAAAATTAGCGTTGGGAAACTATATCTCTCATGCATTTGAGTAGGTAACATATAAAATGCAAAACATATGAATGTTGAAGCTTTCAATAGCACCACTGTACTGCATTTACGGTTAAAGAAAACATACAGCCATGCCAACAATACTGCTGCGGCTAGAATCAATACTCCAACCCTCTTTAAACTTAAATGTGGCAAGATAATAATTGAGTCACTTACATCAGGTGTAGTTCCAATTATATAATACCAAATATTCATTGCATTTAAAGTTACAGTTGGAAAAGTTCCTACTGCACTTAAATATCCGTGCTGTAACATAGCATACAATGTACCATGAACTGCAAAATAGGCCCCGATTATTACGAGCGGTATACAAAATCCAAGTATATATTTAAACAGTTGTTTAAATTCCCTTTTTTCCCACATTACCTTTAGGAAATAAATAGCAAAAACAGGAGCAATTACAATAGATTGAAATTTTGCTAGTAATGCTATAGCAAAAATAGCACCAGATAATAGCGGATTAGAAACAAGTAATAATATTGAGCAAACCATTAGTATAGCATGTAACATGTCTATTTGACCCCAAATAGGTCCATCTAGTAATACTGCAGGGTTTAATGCCAAAAATGTTACCAATATCGCTCTTATAAAAGGATTTGCTATTTTTTTAGAAGCTATAGCCAAGATAATTATAGCCACTATATCAAATAAAATAGGTGGTAAACGAACTAAAACATCACCAGCTACTGCTTGTAAATTAAAAGCAGCTAGCACTTTTCCATATATACCTAAAAGTGCTAAAAAGAATGGTGGATAATTTACACCGTCACCGTATGCATAAACATCGGCTAACCCATACTTTCCAACAGTTTCCATCCAGTTAACAAAAAAGTTTTGATCACCAAGAAACCCTGGTAAGTTTGAAGCTAAATATATACGTATTAAAAACGAAAACACAATTAATATAAGGAAATAGAAATGAAGCCAGCTTAAATTTTTTAAGCGAAAGCCACTTTTTCTACTGCTTAATGAATCCATATTTCCCCTCCTCATTTTTTATATTTCATCTCAATATTATTAATTAAAATCACAATTTCAAATGATATCATACGATGCAAATAACGTCAATTTTTGCCAATCGAAATAAATAATGGAATTATCAATATCCTGTTATTTATATTTAATAATTCTTATAGATTGAAATACTAACCAATAGGGGTTTCATTTCCCGCTAATTATTAGTTGAACCAATCAGATTTTTATAGATATTCCTCCTTCCCCCTACCTTCCTCGTGTTTCCTCTGAATCTTGAGGCAAGGGTCTTACTATCCAAAAATAGAAAAATAAATAAAAAAGGGCTTTTCTCCCCCCTAGAGTAGATAGACCCTTTTTATTTATCGATTTATGTCCCTTTAAATTCCCATACATTATATCCAGATAAGAAACTTTATCTTGCATTAGAATAATTCCGATATTTATACAGCTTCCCCTGCCTTTGTCTCTTTTAACACCTTCATACCGGAAACTGCTTCTGCATGCTTCATTTCATCAAACTCATTTTCGCTCTTTGCAACAACGATTGTAGCAATTCCATTTCCAATTAAGTTTACAATTGCTCTTCCCTCACTCATAAAACGATCGACACCAAGAAGTAATGCTAATCCTTCTAAAGGAATAACCTTTAGTGCCGCTAACGTAGAAGCTAACACGATAAATCCGCTTCCTGTTACACCAGCAGCTCCTTTAGACGTTAACATAAGTACTAAAATAATAGTAATTTGCTGTCCGATTGTTAAATCAACACCAAATACTTGTGCTAAAAAGACAACTGCCATGGATAAATAAATGGATGTACCATCAAGGTTAAAAGAATAGCCCGTCGGAATAACAAGGCCAACAACAGATTTTGAACAGCCATATCGCTCCATCTTATTCATCATTCTCGGAAGTACGGATTCCGAAGAACTTGTTCCTAATACGATTAGTATTTCATCTCGAATAAACTTCAAATAATTCCATAAGCTAAACCCATATATCTTACAAACAATATTTAAGACAACAAATACGAATAGGAACATCGTTATATACACTGACATCATCAATTTTCCAAGTGGTACAAGTGAAGCAAGCCCAAAATGACCGATTGTATATGCCATAGCACCAAATGCCCCAAGCGGCGCTGCCTTCATTACATAACCAATAATTTTAAAGAATACGTGTGAAAGTTTGTCTAAGAAATCAATCACCGAATTTCCTTTTTCTCCAAGAGCAGCTAGCCCAATCCCAAATAAAATAGAAAAGAATAATACTTGTAAAATATCACCCTTTGCAAACGCATCAACCATATTAGAAGGAACAATATGAGTAACAAAATCAATCCAATTAATACCCTGTCCCCCACCTTGTGTATATTTAGATACATCTCCTTTTGCAAGTTCATTAAAATTAAGGCCTGAACCTGGCTTCATAACATTTACAACGATTAACCCAACAATAAGTGCAAATGTTGTCACAACCTCAAAATAAATAAAAGCTTTTCCACCGACCTTACCAACCTTCTTCATATCTCCCATTTTGGCAATACCAAGTACAATTGTTAAGAAAATAATTGGTGCGATGACCATTTTTACAGCATTAATAAACGTATCGCCTATCGGCTTCATTTCTTTCCCAACACTTGGCCACATAAGCCCAACTAATACGCCGAGTGCAATGGCCGTTAATACTTGAAAAGTTAAATTTTTGAACAGTCGTTTCACCTTCACTTCTCCTCCCACTGTTTCATTTTTGAAAACTTTACCATCCCTATGTTTTATATAATGATAGCGTTTTCAATCAAAGGTGAGAAGTTTATGGTCATAACGAATATTTTGGTCATTTTGGTCTTACTTTTTTACTTCACAGTACACATAGCGATTAATTGGTCTTCCAACCCCTCCATATTGAACTGCTAAATGAATCAACCCCTTTTTTTCTAAATAATCTAAGTATCGCCGCGCGGTAACTCTGGCTATCCCAATTGCACTGGCTACCTCTTCTGCAGAACGAGGTTCATCTTGTTTTTTTACATACTCTTCAATTTCATTCAATGTAAATTCATTTAATCCCTTTGGCAAATTGTTTGCTGCTTTTTTAGAACGCCCAGAATATAATAATAAATCCAGCTGTTCCTGTGAAATCGCCCCAGATTCCTTCAGACTCATTCTATATTGTCGATATTTTTCTAAAGCTTGCTGAATTCGGTATAACTTAAATGGCTTAATAATATAATCCATCGCTCCGTTTTGAAGCATGAGTTTAATTGTTTCCCTATCTTTTGCAGCAGAAACAACGATTACATCTGCTTCTAACTCTTGTTTTCTAAATTCCTGTAATACCTTAATACCGTCCTTTTTCGGCATAAAAATATCTAAAATAACGAGATCTGGATTCATTTTTTGGACAAGGTTAATCCCCTCCTCGCCATTGTTAGCGACGGCTACTACTTGAAATCCCTTTACACTTCTAATGAATTCTTTATTTACTTCTTGAACCATCGGATCGTCTTCAACCAATAGTACTTTGATTTCCTCTTTATATTTCATACAATTCCGCCTCCATCTCCATTGGAAAAGTAATGATAAAAGAAGTTCCTTCACCTTGAAAAGATGAAACACTAATTTCCCCTCTCCCCTTTTCAACAATTTGCTTTACTAGAAAAAGTCCATAACCTGTCCCACTCATTTTATTCACAGTAAATCCTTTCTCATACACTCTTGGTAAATGCTCCTCTTTTATGCCGCATCCATTATCCTCAATCAATATTGCACATACATCTTCTGACTGCTCAATACTAATATCAATTCTTTTATTCTCTATCTCAGTTTGCTCAAATGATCCAAACGCATTTTCGATTAAGTTACCTAGTAATACAACGAAATCATGTTGATCCAGTTGATAAGGAAATACTTCTAAATAACTATTTTGGTCAATTATAACTTGTATCCCTAATTCCTTACCCCGGCTTACTTTGCTCAGGAGGAGACCGGCAATCGCATCATTTTTAATCGTTTCATTTAAAAAGTTTGTTACACTCCCCTGTTCTTCTGAAGTGTGGAAAGCAAGTTGTAATGCTTTATCAGCTTTACCTAGCTGAATTAAACCTGCTATTGTATGAAGTTTGTTCATATGCTCGTGGCTTTGTACACGAAGTGCCTCTACAAATGTTTTCACTCCTGTTAATTCCTCTGCGAGCTTTGTAACCTCTGTACGATCTTGAAAGAYTGCCACAGCTCCAATTAATTCATTATCTTTCTTGATTGGTATACGATTACTTAAAATTACCTTTCCACTTACTTTTATCTCTTCATTGTATACTGGCTGATTCCTCTCCACGATTTCTGGAAGTCTCGTATCCTTTAAAACTGCACGAATGGGACTCCCTACAACATTTCCATCTACATGAAAAACCTGCTTTGCTTTTTCATTAAAAATGGTAATAATCTCTTGATTATCAATTGCAATCACACCCTCATTAATCGAATGAAAGGTTGCTGTTCGTTCTTCTAACATTCGTTTAATTTCATAAGGTTCTAACTGAAACATCTGTTTTTTAATATGATTGGCAAGCATCAATGAACCAATCAATCCAAAAATTAAAGTTAATATGACAATAAAAATAATCTCTTCTGCTAATCCCAGCATAATCTCCCAAAAATTCGGGACTTTATTTCCAACAACAACAACACCAATTTGATTTAAGTTTTGATCTTTAATAGGCATAAAGGCACGAATTACAGTACCTATCTCTCCTTTGGCTTTTGAAAAATAAATATGTTCTGCAAATGCCGGTTCTTCATCCGTCCCTTTTGATGGCCTCCCAATCATTTCTTTTACGGGATGAGAATATCGAATTCGCTCCATATTCATTACTACTATATAGTCTGTTTCATTAATAACCCGGATATTTTCAATAGCTGGATTCAATGTAAACCACCCTGTTGTTTCCTGAAGGGATCTCTTTACATCTGATAATTCTGCCACTGTCCGCGCCGTATTCATAGATCTAATTCTTAATTCTTTTTCTTCTTTTTGTTGAATATTTGCGATGATAACAATTCCACCTATCAGTAATGAAAAAATAACTACTGCATAGGATAAAATCGTAATTTTCCAGCGGATGGGCAATTGTTTCACTGTTTGTTCCCCTTTCCTCTAAAAGCATCTTTACGAATAAAAATCTTCTCGGTATGCTTACATTAACAACCCAAGAGGAGGTTTAAGATGAAAAAAATAGTTACTTTTATACTCCTTTTCATCTTTTTAATTACTAATGCTTTATTTATAGGTTTTCAAAGTCTTTTTTCTCAAGGTGAACTTGCTTATGACGATGACCAAGAAGGGTTGAAAAAACAAATTGTTTTCAAATTTAGTCATGTTGTAGCAGAAAATACACCTAAAGGGCTTGCTGCTAGCAAATTTGCCGAGCTTGTTAATGAGAAATCAAACGGAACTATAAAAATAGAAATTTTCCCAAACGGGAGCCTGTATTCTGATATAGAAGAAATCCGCGCTTTAAAAGCTGGGCAAGTTCATTTTATTGCTCCCTCTACCTCAAAGCTTGGAATGCTATCTCACGAATGGGGTGTATTAGACCTTCCATTTGCCTTTCCAAATTATGAAGCCATTCAAGAAGGCTTAAACGGAAAAATTGGCGAACAATTACTTCAGTCCTTACAAAAAGACAACATTAAAGGGCTTGCCCATTGGTCAAATGGCTTTAAGCAAATTACTTCGAATAAGGGGCCTATCTATACACCTGAAGATATAAAAGGACAATCCTTTCGCATTATGCAAAGTGATGTTATCCAATCTCAATTTGATTTATTAAAAGTTGGTGCACATCAAGATTCATTTAATTCTACATATAAATTAATTGAAACAGGTAAAGTTGATGGCGAAGAAAATACTATTTCAAATATCTACTCTAAGAAATTTTATAACGTTCAAAACTATTTGACAATTAGTAATCATGGGTACTTAGGCTATGTTGTCATGATGGATCAAAAAACTTGGAATCAACAAACCGAAAAAACGAAGAAAATATTACTTGAAGCAATGAAAGAAACGACTGACTGGAATAATCGTCAGTCCATCCAAATGAACGAAAAACAACTTGAGCTTATTAAACAAAATTCATCCATCCAAATTCATGAGCTAACTGATGCACAAAGGAAAGAATGGGAACGGGTACTCTCTCCTATATACGAAGATCTTGCCCCCACAATCGGAGAGAATTTGGTAAATGATTTAAAAAAATTGAAAAAGAAATATCAATTTCTTGAAGATAATAAATAACAAAAAAGCAGGGTATTTTTAGCACCCTGCTTTTTTGTTATTTCACTATGATATTCCGAAATATTATTTCATTACTATCGATTAAATTTTTATAATATACTTGTCCAAAAAACGAACAATATAGATATATATAAACTATTTAATTCGGCATTACTTGTTATTCCTTTGAATTTCGTCCCTACATTTGCTAAATATCAACTAAAATCTTTGACTTAATGAAAAAAATAATGTACATTATCTTTTGGGCGAACATTTTTTAAACTGGTATATAAAATATTCGTATTTAGAGGTGTAAACGATGGAAAACGTATTCGACTATGAAGATATTCAATTAATTCCGGCAAAATGTATAGTAAATAGCCGTTCTGAGTGTGATACAAGTGTAACTTTAGGAAAACATACATTTAAATTACCTGTCGTACCTGCAAATATGCAAACAATTATAGATGAAAAAATTGCTGTATATTTAGCGGAAAATAAATATTTCTATATAATGCATCGTTTTGAGCCAGAAAAGCGTATCTCTTTCATTAAAGATATGCACTCTCGTGGATTAATCGCATCTATTAGTGTTGGTGTGAAAGAAGAAGAGTATGAATTTGTACAACAATTAGCTGCTGAACAGCTTTCTCCTGAATATATTACGATAGATATCGCACATGGGCATTCCAATGCGGTAATAAAAATGATTCAACATATTAAAAAACATTTACCTGAAAGCTTTGTTATTGCAGGAAATGTTGGAACTCCAGAAGCAGTAAGAGAGCTAGAAAATGCTGGTGCTGACGCAACAAAAGTAGGAATCGGACCTGGTAAAGTATGTATTACAAAAATTAAAACAGGATTTGGAACTGGTGGCTGGCAATTAGCTGCACTTCGTTGGTGTGCAAAAGCAGCAAGCAAACCGATTATTGCTGACGGAGGCATCCGTACCCATGGTGATGTAGCTAAATCAATTAGATTTGGGGCAACTATGGTTATGATTGGTTCATTATTTGCTGGCCATGAAGAATCTCCAGGAGAAACAATTGAAAGAGATGGGAAGCTCTATAAAGAATACTTTGGGTCAGCTTCCGAATTCCAAAAAGGCGAAAAGAAAAACGTGGAAGGCAAAAAAATGTTTGTCGAACATAAAGGGTCTTTAGAAGATACATTGATCGAAATGGAACAAGATCTTCAGTCCTCTATTTCTTATGCTGGTGGAACGAAATTAGATGCAATTCGTACTGTAGATTATGTTATCGTGAAAAACTCAATCTTTAATGGTGATAAAGTATATTAAGCCTTATTTACCCTTTAAATGTAATAAGTATTGATTATTATATAAAAAATGAGCAAGGTACTTTATTTCGTACTTGCTCATTTTTTTATTATCTCTCTATTTTCCAAACCTCTTACGATATCCGCACTTTCTACATAGTTCCTCTACAGCCACTCTACGTGAAAATCCATCTACAAGATTTTGGGCTCTATCCCTTTCGATAATCTCGGAGAATGATGCCTCATTAATATTTCCAAGGTTAATGATTCCCTCACCATCTAAACAACAAGGAATAACAGTCCCGTTTGCTAAAATACCTGCTTGATTTCGAAGACCATGACAGAAGCCTTTCCCGTCGTCTTCTTCTTCATGCAATGCCGGCCACTGAAATTCGTAATCTTGGTTAATAAAGATGCGATCCGCAATCTTCACACCACTTCCTGGTGTAATCTTCTCTTCAATTTTATATGGTAAATCAAATTCTTTCTCAATAATTTCTAATAAATTTCTGTTTCGCTGTATTTCAAGATTTGTCTTATTGTCTTGCGTAAGATTCCATAGTCTCAGCGAAACAATTAATTCCGATTGATTCGTTGCTTCTTTAATAAAGGAAAGTATGCTTCTTACATACCCTTCTTTATCTTCAGATCCTGGATGACCATCGAAACTATGAAGTGAAAAATTCATCTGTCTTAGTGCAGGTTTATTTAATAATTTATGCCTCTTTTTATTAATTAACGTTCCGTTGGTTGTAATATTAACCTTAAACCCTTTTTCATGACTTAAGTCTAACAATTGATCTATTTTAGGATGGAGCAACGGCTCACCTTTTACATGTAAATAAATGTAGTCCGTGTGAGGTTTAATTTGGTCTAATCTCTTAGAAAAATCCTCCACAGAAAGAAATTGCTTCTGTCGTTCTGTTGGCGGACAAAAGCTACATGCAAGATTACATACACTAGTAATCTCTAAATAAAACTTCTTAAACTTTTTCAACCTCAATTCCCCACTTCTTTGACTACTTAGAACAGGATGAAATATCGTTCTATCACTATTACAGCATAATTTCTCATAAATGAAAACATACTTATTCAAGGAAACAATTGTTACCATTTTTATTTAGAAAATATGTAGAAGACCACCAGAACCTTATCTCTGATGGCCTTCTACTATTCGCATACTAGATACTATACGATTATTACAACATAAAATTTCAAAATCCACATTTTTTAATTCATATATATCTTATTCACTTATGGTAAGGTTCACCACGATTAATCCGAAAAGCCCGATATACTTGCTCTAAAAGTACTAATCTCATCAGCTGATGCGGTAATGTCATTTTCGAGAATGAAAGTGATTCGTTAGAGCGCTTCATCACTTCCGAGCTAAGCCCGAGTGATCCCCCAATGATAAATGCCACTTTACTTTTTCCATATGTAGCAAGATGATCAAGACTCGCTGCAAATTCTTCTGATGACTTTTGTTTTCCTTCGATTGCTAATGCAATAACATGTGTATCATCTGAAATTTTATCTAGTATTCGTATTCCTTCTTTCTCTTYTACAATTAGCATTTCTGCTTCACTTAAATTTTCCGGTGCTTTTTCATCCGGCAATTCAATAACTTCTACTTTTGCATACGCAGATAATCGTTTTAAGTATTCTGCAATACCTTGTTTTAAATATTTTTCTTTTAATTTTCCGATTGAAATAATCGAGATATTCACACGTATTCCCCACCTTACAAACACGTTATCCACAAAACTTATCCACATATCCACAATCATCATCCACATATTGTGTGAGAATCTGTGTTCGATACAACATATGTCGCCTTGTTTTGACAAAATTCACATGTTTTTTGTTCTTTTTCTGAGTTATCCACACTGTTGATAGCCGGTGCTACTTCACACTCATCCACAATGATATCCAACGCTAATTCTACATGTTCTAAACAACAAGGTAACTTCATATTTTTCACCTCACTTTTTCACAATAGAAAACAGGAGGGCTGTCCTCCTGTTTTCTTAATAATTTTGACTGCTTAATTTCACCGTTGTTGTTGCTCGTTTTGTACCACGATAAAATGTCAAAGTCATTTTATCGTCAATCTTTTTATTATATAATACCGTTCGGAATCCAATAATATCATGTATTGGTTTTCCATCAACAGCTATAATTACATCATGTTCCCTAAGTCCTGCATCTGCACCAGGCGATGGGCTTTTCACATCTAAAATGCAGACWCCWTCTGTTACRTTWCCTGGTAAATGCAGCGTTTTAGACCAGTAATAATTCGGAATTTCATTTAGAGATCTCAGTTCAATTCCAACATAAGGACGTTTTACTTTCCCATACTTTTCAAGTTCATTCATAACAGGAACTGCTCTCGTAACAGGGATGGCAAGCCCAATTCCTTCTACTTCTTTCGCCGCAATTTTCATCGAATTAATTCCAACAAGTTGTCCTGCTACATTTACAAGTGCACCGCCACTATTCCCTGGGTTAATAGCTGCATCTGTTTGCAGTACTTCTACTTGCCAATCATAATGCCCATCTTGATCTAAGTCTACAGGAACAATTCTCTCATTTGCAGAAATAATTCCTTGTGTAACAGTTCCTGAGAATTGTAATCCAAGTGGGTTTCCAATTGCAATGACTGCTTCACCTCGACGAACTGTATTAGAATCACCAATTTCAATTACTTTCTTAACTGGTTTTGCATCTATTTCTAGAACAGCTAAATCTGTAACTACATCGCTACCTAATATTTTACCAGGAACCTTTTTTCCATCACTTAAGCTCACCTCAATACGATTCGCTCCTGAAACAACATGATGGTTTGTTACAATGTAAGCATGACCATTTATTTTCTTATAAATGACGCCTGATCCTGTTCCAGCTTCTGAATCTGCTTCTGAAAAATTATCACGTTGGATGTTTATTACACCAACAACGGCTTCCGATGCACGATCAACAGCATCTACAAAACCAGAATGATTCGCTGTTTGTGATTGCTTTACTACCATATTCTCTCCACTTGCCTCAGCTTGCTGCAGGGGGCCAGTTTCAGATTCAGAAAATAAAGGAGCTCCAAATGCAAACAATGAAGCCCCTACGATTGTTCCTGCTATGCTAGAAATAACGATACCTTTGTGCTTCTTTTTACCTGTTCGTTTCATACGAAATTTCTCTTCATCAATAAAGGACATACTTGTTCACCAATCCTCCCGAAAACAACTATATTCCCCTTTATTGTTTACTAAAATCGAGAATTATACGTATTGAATTTTCGTTGGTGCCTTTGGATCCGTATCATGTACCTCAAACGCTTCTCCAACTGCAAAACCTTTTTCCTCTAGCACCTGTGCAACAGACATATGTGCTAGTTCTTTCATATTATTATCTAAGCTCAAATGCGCTAAATAAATGTGTTTCGTCTCATCTGTAATAACATCAGCCATTGCAAGTGCTGCATCTTCATTAGAAACATGACCCACATCGCTTAAAATGCGTCGTTTTATACTCCATGGATAACGTCCCATACGAAGCATTTCAACATCGTGATTACTTTCAAACACAAATGCGTTTGCTCCTTTAATGATACCTTTCATACGATCACTTACATAACCTGTATCTGTAATAAGGGCCAATTTTCTACCATTATGATGAAATGCATAAAACATTGGCTCTGCCGCATCATGAGAAACGCCAAATGATTCCACTTCAATATCTCCAAATGTTTTCACATCACCAATTGAGAAAACAAATTTTTGATCAGTTGGAATGTTACCAATTAAATGTTCCATAGCGCTCCACGTTTTTTCATTTGCATACACAGGTAACTGATATTTACGTGCTAAAACGCCGAGACCTTTAATATGATCACTATGCTCATGTGTGACAAGAATACCTGATATATCTTGGATATCCAATTCAGCTTGCTGAAATAGGGCTTCTGTCGCTTTTCCACTCAAGCCTGCATCAATGAGCAATTTTTGTTTCTCGGTCCCTACATATAGCGCATTTCCTGTACTGCCGCTTGCAAGTACACTAAAATGCAAACTCATTTCTGCTCACTCCATTATTTTTTCTTTTTCATTTTCCTTTTCTTTCCCTAACTTAATAACTTGTCCCTCAATGGCATTCACAAAATAATCTACTTTTCGATCTGTTTTTAAATTCCATGTCGGAGCAAGCACCTGTATATTAGAAGCAGAAGATGCTACAAGAGTTGCATATCCAATCTGTGCTTCTTTAAAATGTGTATTTTGTTTTATTCCAGTCTTAAAGTATAAATTTTCTAAAGCTGTTTGAGCGGTAATAATCTCTTGCTCTTTTGCTTTTTCATTCTCACTCATCTCTTTTAAATCAGTTAACATTGTTTGTGTATACGAAATAAATTCACCTTTCTCATTTACATCCACAACAATCATCCCATGATCATTATAAAAGATAGGTTTATCTTTATACTTTTGAAAGAAATAGATTTTCGTTCCTTCCGCTTTACCAAACTCATATTTCTGACCATCTAGCACATAGTTTTTCAAGAACTCACTATATTTATCTTTAGAAAGTGTTTTTGCATTTAACAATGGTTCCTTTAATTTACTTCCAATTGTGTTTAAATCTCGTAAAGTAACTGTTTGGTTTTTTAAAGAGCGGATATCTTCTTCTTTAAATTCCTTATTTTTCGCTGTAATAAAGGAATCTTTCTTTGGTTCTTTTGGGAAATCACCAATGGTAATTTTATCATCTTTTAACTGCTGATCAACCTTTGTTTCTGCCATGAGCTCTAATTGGTTACTATCTTGTTTGTGAATGAATTGAAAAACGAGAAAGAGGTCTAAAATAAAAAAGGTAACAATAAATATTGTTTTAATCCGATTCCAGTCCAATCAGCTCTCCCTCCTTCTCTTCATTCCACTCAAATACTTGATGATCTTCACCATAAATTACATACCAAATTGGCTTTAAGTTTCTTAAGTCTCTATTTGTAACTTGTCCGTTTGTTCCATTCAGCTCAATCTCTGGTACTATTTTATAGCCTATTCCAATGTTCTGGATTAATTTTTTATTTATATTTGAATTTTTTTCTAGAGATTGTATAACCGTCCAACCCGCTGGAAGAGTTGTTTTTATATCTTCACCTGGAAAAATTCTCAACTCAAATAACGGGCGTCTATAACTAATTAATTCTTCTGATCCCCATACTTGCTTTAATTCGGTCATTCCTTCTCGGTTAAATACTGGCAAATCTTCTTCATACAAACGGAATTTGGTTGTCCCTTTAGAATTTATATAGTCAAATCGATAAGCATCAGTTAATCCAGTATGACTATTAACAAATTCAAAACTCCGCTGCATAAGAAGGGTACCATTCATAGGTGCACCCCCATTCATAGGTGCACCACCAGATACAGATGAATTAGTATACTCTAGCATCCGATCCTGTTTGTTTATTTGCATAAGACGAATGCCATCTGTATATGTATCCTCCCTTTCATTAGAAATGGGCTGTACATAACGCGGATCACTAAATAGTGCATTTTTAAATGATTCTACAGGCAGGTCTTGTGTCATATATAATAAATCTTGCACTTCTGTTGAACCATCTGGTAAAAATATTTTTTTCGTATCATTTTTCGTATCATTTATTTCATAAGCAAAATACGGTCTTGCTACAGCTAAAAATTGATTTTGTGCATTTATAATGTCCCTTAGATTCACACCTGTTAATGTCATTTTGTACACTTTACGAGGAGTGCTATAAGAAACGAAATTCACATCAATATTTTGATCACGACTTTTAGAAGGATCGACAACAATACGATCAAAATTAAACATGTCCAATTTCTTATCTTTAATTGTTAATACGCCCCTAATCGCATCAAATGGAATCTCTGTTGGAAAGACAATTTCAATCTTGCCTTCCCCATGCACATAAGTGAGGAAATCACTTTTAGAGATAGAGTTCGTGATATCCTTAAAATCGTGCAATTCCCCTTTTTGAATAAAAGTATATAATAAATTAATATTATTTTTCTTTTCACTTACAAAATGCTTGTTATCCTTATGAACAATCATAGAAGATGGGACAATTACATTTGAAATATCTTTTTTCAGTGCTGCTGCGTTACCTTGAACAAATTTTGTACTCTGCAATGAATTCGAATCAGGTACATAAGTCCATAAATTAAAAGTAAGAAACAGACTAATGACAACTAAGTTAATGAGAACAATGGTTTTAAAGTTTTCCATATTCATTCCCAATCGTCCTCTTCTTCCTTCGCCATTGGAAGGGTGAAATAAATGGTTGTCCCTTTCCCTTCTTCACTTTTCGCCCAAATAGATCCACCATGCGCCTCAATCATTTCCTTAGCGATAGCTAAACCTAGACCTGTTCCACCCATCTGTCTAGAACGCGCCTTATCCACACGATAAAAACGTTCGAAAATCTTCTCTACATTTTCTTTTGGAATACCCATTCCTTGGTCACTCACACTAATTTCTAACATATCCTCTCGATCGCGCAGGCGATATGTTACTGTTCCACCTTCAGGGGAATATTTTAAAGCATTCGAAATAATGTTATATAAAACCTGTGTAATTTTATCAGCATCCATATCAATGAATCGAGATTTCTTAGAGAATGAACGCTTGAAAATTACATTTTGGTCCTTCGACATTTCAAAGCGATCGATAACATTGTTAAAGAAATCTGTAAAATCTACCCATTCTTTCATTAAACGATGTTCTGTACTATCTAATTTAGATAATTGTAACAAGGCATTCACAAGTCGAATCATTCTTTCCGTTTCTTCTTGTGTAACTGTTAAAAATTGCGGTGCGATATTCGGATCTTGCCATGCACCATCACTAAGTGCCTCTAAATAACTACGCATCGTTGTTAACGGCGTCCGTAGTTCATGTGATACATTTGCTACAAACTCACGGCGCTCACGGTCAATTCGCTCTTGTTCTGTTACATCATACAACACAGCGATTAAACCATTTGCTTTACCTGTTTCCTTTTGAATAACAGAAAAACTAGCTCTCAAGATATACGGTTCATTTCGCGTACTGAAATCTAATAAAACAGAATCTGGTTCTTCATATAGATGATCGAGTGTAAATTCCTCTTGAATGCCTAGCACTTCTAAAACAGACTGATCTAATGCCGTTTCACGTGAAACGTTTAACATCTTTTCTGCCGGATCATTTAATAAAATAATGTCCCCTTTTCGATCAGTAGCAATTACACCATCTGTCATATGAGATAAAACAGACGAAAGCTTACGTCTTTCACTTTCAGTCGAAGAACGTGCTTGTTGTAATTTTTTTGATAAATTATTAAACGCTAGTGCTAATTGACCAATTTCATCATGACTGTGTACTTTTACCTTACGGGAGTAATTTCCCTTCGCCATTTCAATTGCTTGTCTTCGCATATCTGAAATTGGTCTTGTAATTGTTTGAGCTAATAAAATTCCTAGAACTGCTGTTACTAATAAAGCAATCACTGTCCCCGTTGCAAAAATTTGATTGATATCCTTCATCTGCTTATAAACATCTTCCATAGAAGCAACGATGTGAATGACACCAATTATTTTCCCCTTCTCTCCTTCAATTGGGGTAGCCATAACTTGGACACGACGACCAGTATTTCCATCTTTCTCAATCTTTCCTTCAGCCTTTTTTTGTACAATAGCCCTTTGCACTGTTATGTCTGTTATTGTTTTCCCTACCATACCTTGCTTAGATGAATTAGATATTGCTAATAAACGCCTGTTTGGGTCAATCACACGTACTTCTTGAATATCCTTTTTCCGGTCTGATGCAAAGTCAGTAAT
>NZ_JBFTMC010000019.1:0-53676 GCF_056396765.1 Bacillus sp. 05T22 | reverse complement strand
ATCCATTCGCTCGACTTGCATGTATTAGGCACGCCGCCAGCGTTCATCCTGAGCCAGGATCAAACTCTCCAATAAAGTTAGTTTGTCTAGCATCTAAAATAAAAATTGACGTTTCACGTTGTTTGTTTCGTTCAGTTTTCAAAGAACTCGTTTGCCGCTCAATGGCGACTTCCTTATGTTAACATCTTCATTTTTCGATGTCAACTAAGTTTTTCAATTTCTTTTTTCGCTTTCTGCCGTTTCGCATCAGCGACGGTTATTAATATATCATGCAGTTTATACATGGTCAATACTTTTTATAAAAAAATTTCACATCCCGTTTATTTCTTTCTTTCATCATTTTAACCAACCCCACTTCTTTTAAATCAAAAATTCGAAATTTTATGTTATATTATTCCTATAGGAGCGTGATGGGAATGGGGATTAAATATTCGAACAAAATCAATAAAATTCGAACCTTTGCATTAAGTTTAGTATTTATCGGACTCTTCATTGCATACTTAGGCGTGTTTTTTCGCGAAAATATTATTATTATGACCATTTTTATGATGGTTGGCTTTTTAGCAGTTATCGCTAGCACCGTCGTTTACTTTTGGATTGGCATGTTATCTACAAAAACCGTACAAATCATTTGCCCAAGTTGTAACAAACCTACCAAAATGCTCGGCCGAGTAGACGCATGTATGCATTGCAATCAACCCTTAACGCTTGATCGTAATTTAGAAGGAAAAGAGTTTGATGAGAGGTATAATAAAAAGAGCTATAAAGCATAAAATGGAGTTTATATAACAAAGAAAGAGGTCGACGGTTACGTCGACCTCTTTCTTTGTTATATATTACGCCTTATGACATTCTGGACATACGCCATAAATTTCTAAACGATGACTATTAATAACAAAGCCGGTTGTTTTCGCAGCTTCATCTTCAAGTTTTTCCAAACCTCCATAAGGAAAATCAACAATCTTACCACATTTTTCACAAATTACATGGTAATGCTGACTTGTAACATAATCAAATCTACTTGAAGCGTCTCCATAAGTTAATTCCTTAACAAGCCCAACTTCTTTAAATACACGTAAGTTATTATAAACCGTTGCAACGCTCATATTTGGAAACTTACCTTCTAACGCTTTATAAATTTCGTCCGCTGTTGGGTGCGTCATAGATTCCACAAGGTACTCTAAAATAGCATGACGCTGTGGAGTAATGCGTACACCCGTATTTTTCAGCATTTCTAGCGCTTCTTTTAATTCTTCTTCGACCACCGTCATGCACCCCGATTCTATACGGATTATTATTTTATAATTCTTATAAAGAGTGTACTCCTTTTCTTGTCAATCGTCAATATTTCTACTATAACTGTGAAGTTTATTTTTCATCTAACCTTATTCTTATGTATATTTGTCCCTCCTTTATACATTTACATAGAAAAAAGTGCGAAATAATCGCACTTGGAATACTATCATCTGAGGAGGTATGCCCTACCCTTTTAATGTATGAAACATCAGCACAAGTGTATAGACATATGCCTCATATTAATTACATCATAATAAATTCCCCTTCAGTTCTTGCTTATGCAGAACCTTAATCTAAATAAGAAAGGATGTCTTCGATATGCCCTTTTACTTTTACTTTACGCCATTCTTTTACTAGTTCACCATCTTTATTAATAAGAAACGTAGATCTTTCAATTCCCATGTATTCTTTTCCGAAATTCTTTTTCAGCTTCCATATATCATATAGTTCCGCCACTTTATGATCTTCATCTACTAAAAGTAAGAATGGCAAATCATGCTTTTCAATAAATTTCAAATGTCTATTCACTGGATCTGGACTTATACCAAGTATAACCGTATCTTTTTCTTGAAATAATCCGTATGCATCTCGGAAATCACACGCTTCTGTTGTACAACCTGGTGTCATATCTTTCGGATAAAAATATAGTGCTACATTTTTCCCGTGAAAGTCCGATAGCTTAACCTGCTTTCCGTTACTTCCTTCTAGTGTAAAATCCGGTGCCATCTCTCCTACTGCGACCATCTTTATCACTCCTTGTCTTTTCCTTCTACTATAACAAATGTTATCTCATTTTTCATTGTCTATCACTGTTCGAACTACGAATGCAAACGGCAGTGTATATCCAATCAACGCTTCAATAATTGCAATCCAGCGTCCGATTCCAACAGGAGTTACATCACCATATCCAACAGATAATAAAGTAACCGCACTAAAATATAAGCATACTTCTACCAGTTGGAAAGAATGGACAGTTAAACTTTCTCCGTCTTCTCTTAAGACGGCAAATCCACTTTCCTCTAATACAACATAACTTAATCCAAATGCGATAAGCACCGTTGTGTAAATTAGAAATAATGAAGTTAGGTTATACAAGGAAAAGAAACGCTTCGAATCTGAGTATGAGCTCCATAATATTTGAATACTCCTTAACACAGCAATGGCTGAAATTAATAAAATAAGTCCCCATAACATGTCCTCCACCTCATCCTATATGTATGAGGACAAAGAATAATTTATCCCACAGTAGATGAAACTTGTATATCCGTCGTTAGTTTCCCGCACCGCGGTATTTCTTCACTCCAAAATTCCAAAACGTGATTGCAATTGTAAAACAAATTACACCAACAAACGGTGTCGCAAACGCATAACTGTTCCATTCTGTCTTTCTAAGAAAATACGCCGCTGGATATACACCAACAAATGCAAATGGTAAGACAAACGTTAAAACAAACCGGATCACACGGTTATAAATATTTACAGGATATCGCCCATAATTCCCAATGTTATACATCAATGGCATAATAGAGCTTTTCGCATCTGACCAAAAGCCGATACTTGCAAGCGTCACAAATATCCCGCCATATACAAGGGCACCTCCAGCTACCATGACCAAGAAAAGAAAGAAATCGTACCAATAAAAGGATAATTGAAGCTGCACTGACGCATATCCCATTACAATAATCCCAGTAACTGCACCAATCAAAGACTCCAGTTCCATTCGCTCTAATATAATTTGGAATAAACTATGAATCGGTCTTGTTAAAACACGATCCATTTCTCCCTTAATAATGTATCGATCATTAAAATCCCATATATTAAAGAAAGCAGAAAAGATAGCAAATGGTACTAAGAAAAAGCCATAAATAAAAATCACTTCTTCTCGACTCCATCCCTTTAATGCTTGTGTATGTCCGAAAACAACAA
This sequence comes from Bacillus sp. 05T22, assembly GCF_056396765.1. Taxonomy (NCBI): domain Bacteria; kingdom Bacillati; phylum Bacillota; class Bacilli; order Caryophanales; family Bacillaceae; genus Bacillus; species Bacillus sp. 05T22. Next base: position 50,454 of record NZ_JBFTMC010000019.1, on the reverse strand, counting down.
GAATAAAAATTAAGTTAACAGCTTGGAGTAGTAAATCAGATACTAATCCAACGATAAAATCGCCGCGATACTCTAGTTTAGTTTTTATATATTGGCTTGCATATTGCAAAAACAGTTTTATATACAGCATCTCATCATCCCCCTTGTACAATTAGGCGTTTTCTCGCCGTTTTCCACATCAGCACAATTGGAACAATAAGTACGACTGCCCAAATCATTTGAAATAATAAAGCCTGATACAACTTACTTCCTTGTATTCCTTCAGAGAAAATCATACTCGGAATATAACTGATTGCTTGAAATGGCAAAAACACCATTGCTTTTTGTGCCCATAGAGGATAAAAGCTAATGGGTAGTAATAAACCTGAAAATAAATCAATAACCACACGTTTTGCATACATAATTCCACTATTATTAAATAAGAAAAAAGTAAGCATGCCTGTCATTAAATTAATTTGCGTATTAATAATAAAACTGAAAACTAACGACAGAAAAAAATATAACCACGTTTGAAAATTGGTTGTAATTTGCAATGAGAATAAAAGTGTAACAATGATCATACCGGGAATAGAAAAGAATGCAAAACGGAAGATCCCCTCTCCAAGACCTTGCATAACTTTCATTCCTAAGTAGTTATATGGACGAATTAATTCAACAGCTACACGTCCCTCTTGAATTTCCATCGCAATTTCTCTGTCAATATTATTAAAATAAAAAGCGCGAGCCATCCACGCGATGGCAATGTAGGTTGTCATTTGAGAAATCGATAAACCTTCGATATTCTCTTTCCCACTGTAAATAGCTTGCCATAAAAAATAATACGCTCCGATGTTAATCGTATAAATTAAAATTCCACTATAGTAATTTGTCCGATAAGCAAGCATCATTAAAAAACGAACACGAATCATTTCAATATACTTACCCATGAATCATACCCTCTTCATAAATATTACGGATAATTTCTTCTGTCGACACTTCATTAATTTTTAAATCTTTAATTTGAAAAGCTTGGACTACTTTGGAAATAAGCATAGAAATTATAACTTCTTCATTGGGTATTTTCGCAATCCATGTATATTCTTCTTTCCCTTGTGACCAAACTACATGATTATCCGGCATTAGCATTAATAGTTGTTGATATGAAACTGGTGCTGTAAATTGAAAATGTATTTCTTTTTCTGCTCCCCACTGCGAACGAAGCTTTTCTAATGATCCATCATACATAATGCTTCCTTCATCCAGCATAATGACGCGTTCACATAACGCTTCAATATCAGTAATATCATGTGTTGTTAATAAAATTGTTGTTTTATAACGTTCATTCATTTCCTTTAAAAACTCACGGATTTTTAATTTTACGAGAACGTCTAGCCCAATCGTTGGTTCATCTAAAAATAAAAGCGGTGGATTATGAATTAACGCTGCTGCTAATTCACAACGCATTCGTTGACCAAGCGACAATTTACGCACCGGTTTATCTAGCAATGGTCCAATATCTAGTGTTTCAATRACATGYTCCATATGTTCCTTATACTGMCTATCAGATACACCATACACTTTTTTTAATAAACGAAATGATTCTTGTACCGCAATATCCCACCAAAGCTGTGAACGCTGACCAAATACAACACCAATTGTTTTCACAAACTCTTCTCGCTGTTTATGTGGATTCATGCCATTTACTGTAATTTGACCAGACGTCGGTGTTAAAATTCCGGTTAACATTTTAATTGTCGTTGATTTACCCGCACCATTCTCACCAATATAACCAACCATTTCACCTTGATTTATAGTAAACGAAACATCATTCACTGCTGGCACTATTTTATAATTACGATTTAATAAATCGCGAAACGCACCTTTTAAACCAGAGCGGCTTGAATATGCTGTAAATTCTTTACGTAATCCTTGTACTTCAATTACCGATTTCATAATCGGGCCCCCTTCCTCGATACCACAACGAATAGTTTACCCAACTGCCCTTCCTATCACAAACAATACGTCTTTTTGAAAAACATGTTAGAATAATACATAGATTTTTGTAAGGAGATGAATTGTAGTGAATTTCACAAAATCAGAAGCATTACATAAGGAAGCGTTAGAACATATCGTTGGTGGTGTTAACAGTCCTTCTCGTTCTTTCAAAGCAGTTGGTGGCGGTTCACCTGTTGCAATGGAACGCGGAAAAGGTGCTTATTTTTGGGATGTAGATGGTAACAAATATATCGATTATTTAGCAGCATACGGYCCAATCATTACAGGACACGCTCATCCTCACGTAACAGAAGCAATTAAAACAGCRGCTGAAAATGGTGTTTTATACGGAACACCAACAGCACTAGAAGTAAAATTTGCAAAAATGTTAAAAGAAGCAATGCCTGCTTTAGATAAAGTTCGTTTCGTAAACTCTGGTACGGAATCTGTTATGACAACAATTCGTGTGGCTCGCGCTTATACAGGTCGTACAAAAATTATGAAGTTTGCTGGTTGCTACCACGGTCATTCAGACTTAGTTCTTGTAGCAGCTGGTTCAGGTCCTTCTACTCTTGGTACTCCTGATTCAGCCGGTGTACCCCAAAGTATCGCTCAAGAAGTTATTACCGTTCCATTTAATAACGTAGAGACATTAAAAGAAGCACTCGATAAATGGGGACATGAGGTAGCAGCTATTCTTGTAGAACCAATCGTTGGGAACTTCGGAATTGTCGAACCTAAACCTGGCTTCCTAGAAAAAGTAAATGAGCTTGTTCACGAAGTTGGCGCACTAGTTATTTATGATGAAGTAATCACAGCTTTCCGCTTTATGTACGGCGGTGCTCAAGACTTACTTGGTGTAACACCAGATTTAACAGCACTTGGTAAAATAATTGGCGGAGGTCTTCCAATCGGTGCATATGGTGGTAAAAAAGAAATTATGGAACAAGTTGCACCGCTCGGCCCTGCTTACCAAGCTGGTACAATGGCTGGAAACCCAGCATCTATGGCAGCTGGTATTGCTTGCTTAGAAGTACTGCAACAAAAAGGTGTATACGAAAAATTAGATGAACTTGGAGCAATGCTTGAAAAAGGAATTTTGGAACAAGCTGCAAAACATAGCATCGATATTACAGTAAACCGTCTAAAAGGTGCGTTAACTGTATACTTCACTACAGATACAATTGAAGATTATGACGCTGCTCAAAATACAGATGGAGAAATGTTCGGTAAGTTCTTCAAGCTTATGCTCAACGAAGGAATTAACTTAGCTCCATCTAAGTATGAAGCATGGTTCTTAACAACAGAACATACAAAAGAAGATATCGAATATACAATCGAAGCTGTCGGTAGAGCATTTGCTGCTTTAGCGAACGCATAAGAAAATACATACTCAAAAGAAAAAAATAGAGGCCACCCTCTATTTTTTTCTTTTTTCTATTTCATAAATTACACATCAATAGTATAATTATTCATAATTATCTGTTTTATATTGGGATTCATATTAATTATTCTGTTGTTTATAAGGCAATATACGCCTCGAATAATTAGATTATTCTTAACTTTATAATAGAGGGGGGATTGACGGATGCCTAACAATACAAATAAATGGACACCGTCTTTATTTCGAAATTACGCAAATGCAGAACACGATGCGTGTGGAATCGTTTCCGTTATGGAAAAACAAAATGTTCCAACAAAAGAAAACATCGATCTTTGTATACAATCACTGGTAAAAATGAATCACCGTGCTGGCTTTATTAATGGAGAAGGCGATGGTATTGGTGTTCATATCGACTTACCGAAAGCCCTTTGGAAAGAAAAATTTAAAAATAGTGGATATAATCCAGCGATTGTGGACCATCCCCACTTTATCGTTGGACATTTTTTTCTAAACAAAAAAGAAAATCCTACTCTTTTAAAGAACAGTATTCGTAATAAATTAAACAATAAAAATTTCACCGTTCTCTTCGAAAGTGATGATGTTATAAATTCTGATGCACTTGGTCCTCTTGGCAAACAAGAAGAACCTTTATTTTGGCAAATTGCCATTCTTTCAGAAACAAAAAATGAAGCCATCGATCAAGTACTATTCTCTTTAACAATTGAAATTGAAGAAAATACAGCAATTCATGTTGCTTCATTAAGCCACGACCATGTTGTATACAAAGTTCTTGGCGCTGGCGATACACTTGTTGCCTACTATGATGATTTACGGCATTCACTTATTGCATCAACAATGACACTTGGACATAATCGCTATTCTACAAATACATTATCTAATTTTTTTCGCGTGCAACCATTTAGCATCCTTGGACATAATGGTGAAATTAATACAATTTCCAAGTTACGTGATCAAGCCGAAATGATTGATGTACCACTTACTGCTGGAGGCAGTGATTCTCAAGATTTAAACCGCACCTTAGAAACACTTCTCGTTCACTACAACTACAGTCTATTTGAAGCAATGGATATATTATTTCCACCAATTATTAATGAGATTAAATTATACGAGCCACATATGCAAGATTTATATACGTATATTCGTGAAGCATGGGGACATTTCGCCCAAGGGCCGGCCGGCATTATTTCACGTTATAAAGATGAAGCTGTTTTTAGTGTAGATTCACTTGGTTTGCGACCAGTTTGGAAAGTAGAAACAGAAAGTTCCTATATCTTTTCTTCTGAACCAGGTGTCGTATCACCATCTGAATATGTAGCAGAACCAAAGTCACTTGCTCCCGGAGAAAAAGTAGGTTTGAAGTGGAATAAACAAGGTGCCCTCGTTCTCTACGAATATGAAACATACCAAGAAGAAGTATATAAACGCATGAAACAACGTATTAATTTTTCAGATTATCATTTCAACTTATCTATTCCAGCTATGGAAAAGGTCGAAGGGCTATCTAACCTCTCTCAAGTTGAAACAGAACAATATGTAGCTTTCGGCTGGGATCGCGAGCATATCCAACTTCTTGAACAAATGGCAACAAAAGGTGTTGAACCAATTCGTTCACTCGGCCATGACGCCCCTCTCGCTGCACTTGATACAGACAGACGAAACATTGCCGATTTTATAAAAGAAAGTGTTGCTGTTGTTACAAACCCAGCAATCGATCGCGACCGAGAAATTGAACACTTCTCTACACGCACAGTACTAGGAGAACGTCCTAGCTTGTTTAGTGGTGAGCAGCAAACTTTTGTTACCGAACTTTTGTCACCGATTATACTAGAAGGTAATTTAGCACAATCAATTTCAGAAGATTTAGAAACCATTTCATATGAACAACTTGTAAATCTATTTGCAATTCATAGCACAGTTTACAAGTTATCTGTTACCTTTCCAGCATCAGAAACTTTACAAGATGCATTAAATCGAATTAGTGCCGAAGCTACAGCAGCTATTAAAAAAGGTGCTTCTCTCTTATTACTTGATGATGCAAAAGCTCATCAAAATGAACACTTGTGGATCGATCCACATTTGATTACAGCTAAAGTACATCAAGAACTAACTGAGCACAAATTACGCCGAAAATGCTCCATTGTTATAAGATCCGGCGCTCTCCGTTCTTTACACGATATTGTTACACTGTACGGACTAGGTGCAGATGTTATTAATCCATATTTAATGTTCGCAACCGTAAATGATGGGACAACGATACCAATTTCTAATTTATATAAGGCGCTAAACAAAGGTCTTGAAAAAGTCATTTCAACTATCGGTATCCATGAACTGCGTGGTTACGGCCGTCTCTTCTCTTCAATTGGTTTACACGAAGAAATTGCAAACATACTACAAATTACAAACTTTTTAGGATCACGTACTGTAGCATTTTCACTTGAATCTTTAGCAGAAGACGCTAAAATCCGGGCACTTGATTATAACAACCCAAAAGTTAGAATGCGAAAAACGTTTCATATATTCCCTCGCATTTGGAAAGCAATTGGTGATGTGGCAAAAGGGAATGCTTACGATAATTATCGGGAGAAATTAGCTGAGGTAGAAGATAAGAATCCGATTGCAATTCGTCACCTTGTCCAAATGAAAGAAGCCGAGCAACCAGTGCCGACTGAGCATGTTTCAATTGGTGTAAAAAATCATGACTTGCCGTTTATTATTAGTTCGATGTCATTTGGATCTCAAAATGAAATTGCATTCCGTGCTTATGCAGAGGCAGCAGACCGTCTCAATATGATTAGTTTAAACGGTGAAGGCGGAGAAATTAAAGATATGATTGGTAAATACCCACATACACGCGGCCAACAAATTGCATCAGGACGTTTTGGGGTGAATGCTGAACTGTTAAATTCATCAAATTTAATTGAAATCAAAATTGGTCAAGGAGCAAAACCTGGTGAAGGGGGACATTTGCCTGGATCAAAGGTAACTTCTAAAATTGCAGAAGCTCGTAATGCAACAATTGGTTCGGATTTGATTTCTCCTTCCAATAACCATGATATTTACTCGATTGAAGACTTAGCACAAATGATTACTGAAATTAAAACAGCCAATCAACTTGCAAGAGTCGCGGTCAAAGTTCCAGTTGTCCCTAATATCGGAACGATCGCTGTAGGAATCGCAAAAGCTGGTGCTGATTTTATTAATATTAGCGGCTTTGATGGTGGAACAGGTGCCGCTCGTATTCATGCACTGCAACATGTAGGCCTTCCAGTTGAAATCGGAGTAAAAGCTGCACATAACGCTCTATTAGAAGCAAATATGAGACACAACGTAGAGATTTGGGCAGATGGTGGTATCCGCAGTGTAAATGATGCACTTAAAATTATGCTTCTTGGTGCAAACCGTATTGGATTCGGTACTTTATCCATGATTGCAATCGGTTGTACAACGTGCCGGGGCTGTCACTTAGATACATGCCATGTTGGTATTGCAACACAAATCGAATCCGAAGCGCAGGCAAAAGAACATGGACTACGTCGCTTCGTTCCGCGGCAATTTGAAAATGCTGTAGAAGGTTTATTGCACCTATTTACTACTTTCGGAACAGAACTTAAACGTTTAACAGGTGGACTCGGTTATACGAACTTACAAGAAATTGTTGGTCGCTCTGATTTGCTAGAACAAACGCGAGGCACAGAACTATTAGATTTACAAAATTTATTACAAACATTAGACAGTACATCCTACATGATAACAGGAGCAGCCCAGCAACAACATTATGCAACAACTGATTCTTTCCAATCAAAAGAGCTAGTTGGTGTTGGTGTGGAGCAACGCGTAATGGGTGGTCTTGAATCATGCTACCGAGTCCGCAGTAAATTATATGACAACAATACTCTGGAACCAATTACACTAAAATACACAAATGGTTCCGTTCCTGGAAACGGATTAGGTGCCTACAATAGCGAAAACTTATTTATTCACGTCAATGGTGGTGCACAAGATGGCATCGGAAAAACCTCATTTGGCGGTGGCATTTATATCACAAAAGCAAGAGGAAAAAATGGAACATACTATAACGGTTCTGTCGGAAAAGGATTCGGGTATGGTGCACAAAAAGGAACTTTATATGTGCAAGGTAACGCTGATGCACGTGCTGGCATCCGCTTATCTGGAGCAGATATGATCATCGGGGGAAGAATCACAAAACCACTTCGAGAAAAAGAACACGGGAATCTCGGTGTTCATGCAAATATTAAAGGCTTTGCTTTTGAATATATGACAAACGGTCGCGCACTCGTTCTTGGTGATCCTGGCCCATGGATTTGTGCAGGTATGACTGGTGGTGTCGTTTATTTACGCCATCAACCTAAACTTGGTTTAACAGAAGCTGCTTTGCGAAGAAGAATTGCAAAAGGAGCGAATGTAACATTACGTGAACTTAGCAAAAACGGGGAATCAGACATCACAGAATTATTATTAGACTACGTTCGTGTATTAAATGAGCATAAACAATATGAAGAAGCTGCTCTCTTAACACCATTATTAGAGGACATTCAGTCTCACTTTTATGAAGTCATTCCGAAAAAAGAGCAAGCAGATCCATCTATTTCGACTGAATAATTTCCATTTGCTTAAAATTGACTAAGTGAGCATCACATAGTAATCTATAATAACAATTTGAAAACCTGCTGAAATTCAGCAGGTTTTTTCACTAAAAAAGGAGGATAAAGAGAGCCGAGCAGTTCGAGGCGCGGAAGCCAGGAGGATACGGAGTGTAGCTTATACTACATGAGTACCGGACCGGCGACGTAACGAAGAAATGCGACAGCTATCTTTACCGGACTTTTTGGACATCACTAAAATATGGGTTCAAAAAGGAGGATAAAGAGAGCCGAGCAGTTCGAGGCACGGTAGCCAGGAGGATACGGAGTGTAGCTTATACTACATGAGTACCGGACTGGCGACGTAACGAAGAAATGCGACAGCTATCTTTACCGGACTTTTTGAACATCACTAAAATATGGGTTCAAAAAGGAGGATAAAGAGAGCCGAGCAGTTCGAGGCACGAAAGCCAGGAGGATACGGAGTGTAGCTTATACTACATGAGTACCGGACTGGCGACGTAACGAAGAAATGCGACAGCTATCTTTACCGGACTTTTTGAACATCACTAAAATATCACTTGCTAACATATTGTAATGAATGTATAGTATCATGTTGTACATTCATTATGACAAGAGAGAAAGGATATTAAAAAGGGTATGAAACTTGGTGCTCGCATTTTAAAAACGGGTATTGCCATTACATTAGCTTTATTTGCTTGTACTCTGTTCCACTTACCGAGTCCAGTATTTGCGGGGATTTCAGCAATTTTTGCTGTACAGCCATCTGTATACCGCTCGTATTTGACAGCACTCGAACAAATACAAGCAAACGTAATTGGTGCAGTATTCGCTATCGGATTTGCATTTGCTTTTGGACACAATCCTTTTATTATTGGATTAACTTGTATATTAGTTATTGCTCTTGCACTACAATTACGTTTAGAAAATACAATATCAATTGCTTTAGTGACGGTTATTGCGATTATGGAATATCAAGGTGCAAACTTCTTTGACTTCGCTCTGCTTCGCTTTGCAACCATTATGGTCGGTATTGTCGCGGCTTCACTTGTAAATTTAATGTTTATGCCGCCAAAATACGAAACAAAACTATATCATCGTATCGTTGATAACACCGAAGAAATTGTGAAATGGATTCGTATGAACAGCAGGCAAGCTTCTGATTTTACAACACTAAAAACAGATATTGATCGTATGAAAGAAAAAATGATTAAATTAAATCATTACTACTTACTTTACAAAGAAGAAAGAATCTATACGAAAAAAGTACAATTTGCAAAAATTCGTAAGCTCGTCTTATTTAGACAAATGTTAGCAACAACGAGTCGTGCATTAAGTACATTAAAAGCATTACATCGCACTGAAAACGAATTACGATATATGCCTGAACCATTTCAAGAATCCATTCAAAATGAATTAGATTCATTAACACACTATCATGAACAAGTTTTGTTAAAATTTATTGGCAAAGCGAAAAAACAACAGTCTGTTGAGATGCTTGATGAGGTAGAAACTGGTAAGCAGGAATTAATCGATATATTTATGGACTATCAAAATAAAGATGATGAAGAATCCTATAAAATATGGTTACATCTCTTCCCTCTTATTTCTTCAATTATTAATTACAGTGAAGAAGTTGAACATTTAGATTTACTTGTAGATAGTTTTTATACGTATCACAAACCAGAAGACGAACTACAAATTGATGAAAAAAAAGAAGATGAATGAAAAAACAGCCCCTTTACGCCAAAGGGGCTGTTTCTTCTATATGTTGAATTTGATATAAATTATAATAAAATCCTCGTTTTTGCATTAATTGTTCATGAGAACCCTTTTCTTTTATTTCACCATCTTCGATATATATGATCGTATCCACATGTGTAATAGTTGCCAATCTATGAGCAATGATTATTGTTGTACGATCCGCAGCTAATGTTTGAAGAGCCTCTTGAATATGTCTTTCGTTCTCTAAGTCTAAAGCCGATGTTGCTTCGTCTAATATAAGTAAAGAAGGATTTTTCAAGAAGACACGTGCAATCGCTACACGCTGTCTTTGTCCACCAGACAGCTTTACGCCTCTTTCTCCCACAACTGTATCGTATCCATCTGGTAGATTCATAATAAAATTATGAATCTGCGCTGCTTTTGCAGCCGCAATAACTTCCTCTTTCGGTGCTTTCGGATTTCCATATAAAATATTAGATTGAATTGTATCACTAAATAACAGATTATCTTGCAAGACAATACCGATATGACTACGTAAATTTCTTACATTATAATCTCTCACATTCACACCATCTACATAAATCGCACCGCTAGAAACATCATAAAATCTTGGAATTAAACTAGCTAAGGATGACTTTCCACCTCCACTCGCTCCAACGAGGGCAATCTTTTCTCCAGAACGAATTGAGAAAGAAAGGTCATGTAGTACATCTTTTTCATCAGTATTATACCGAAAAGAAACTTGATCAAATACAATTTCACCCGAAAGCCTTTTTGGTAAAATTGCGTTTGGAGTATTTACAATATCATACTTTTCATCTAACAACTCAAACACTCGATCCATTGATGCAAATGATTGCGTGAGTGTTGTAGAAGAGTTAACAAGGCGGCGCAATGGACTATATAAACTATCCATATAGCCAACAAAAGCAACCATCGTTCCAAGTGTTAAAGAGCCTTGAATCACTTCATATGCCGCAAACGCAATAACAAGTAACGGTCCTAAATCCGTTAACGTATTCACTGTAGAAAATGTCCGTGCTGTCCAGCTTGTATGTGTTAATGCTTTTGTTAAAAAATCATTATTTTTCTTTTCAAACTGCCCTTTTTCATACTCTTCTAATGCAAAACTACGCGTCACTTGCATCCCTTGGATACGCTCATGTAAATAACCTTGCATCGTTGCCAATGCTTGTGAACGCTCTCTCGTTAATTTACGAAGACGCCCGAAAAAATATTTCACTGCAACTGCATAAATCGGCAAAATTAACAATGCAACAAGCGTTAATTTTATATTCATAGAAAACATAACTACAATTGCAATAAAAATTGTAGCTGTATCAAGCCAGACATTCATAAGTCCTGTAATAACAAAATCCTTCGTCTGCTCTACATCATGAATCACACGCGAAATAATTTCACCTGTTTTTGTATTTGAATAGTAGCGTAAACTTAACTTTTGCAGATGCCCAAAAATATGTTTTCGTAAGTCGTAAAGTACTGTATTACCAATACGCTGTGCAAAATATTGACGATAATATTCAACAGGTGGTCTCAGTACACCAAAAATAAAAAAGGCAATCCCGATTGCTGTTATCAATTGTGATGTTTTTTCCTGAAGTGATCCACTGCCTTGAATAACATCATCAATAATATACTTTAATAGCCACGGCATAATAAGCGGAATACCAAACTTAATAAGTCCGATAATAATTGTAATTGTAATAAGCCACCGGTACGGTTTTACAAATTGTAAATATCTTTTTATTCCCTGCATATACTTCCCCCTTTACTAGAACAAACCTGCTGGGAATTCCCCTGCAGGTTTGTTCTAGTCCCTATACATTAAATACCGTTCATACCACATATCAACAAAATCTGGCGCAAAAGGTCCTTTTCTTTGATGAATCCACTGTGTTAAATACTCCACATTCCGCTTTAGAATCGTATCAATTACTGGTGGATAATTCATCATCTGACTATGCTTTTCGTACTCATCTTCATCTAAAAGCGTATATGTCATATCTGGATATACCTTAATATCCAAATCATAATCAATATACTTTAATGCTTCAGAATCATATGCAAATGGAGAACTTAAATTACAATAGTAGTATACTCCYTCTTCTCTTAACATWCCRATTACATTAAACCAATAATTTGAATGAAAATAACAAATTGCAGGCTCACGCGTAATCCATGTCCGGCCATCTGATTCGGTTACTACAGTCCGGTCATTTGCACCAATTACAAGACTTTGTGTTCCTTTTAAAATTGTWGTYTCTTCCCACATTCTATGAATGGAGCCATTATGTTTATAACTATGTATTTGTACTTTTTCTCCTTCTTTGGGAAATCCCATACGTTCTCCCTTCTTTCACTGTGAATGCTCTTCTAAAGTTGTCCCAACTAGTATCGTTTCTTTTAAAAACGTATTGAGCCGAATTCACTTTTTTTCTATTATAACTTTTTTGTCAAAATTTTAAAACTAAACCGACACAATCCAACTTTCGTAAACACTAACGAATTACTCTTCCTTGACAAATCATGTTGCGACAAAAAGCCCTTCTTCATAAATTTAAAAAGGGCTTTTCCAACTAAAGCATCCGGATACATCACTTCTTTAGTTAGAAATTATTTTTTCAGTTTCAAAAGAGTGAATCACTTCATTTGTTTGTTGCTCAAATTTTTCATGCAAAAGCTTCAATGCTTGTTCCGTTTTGTGTATTTCTTGACGAATAAAATGCAACTCTTTTTTATCGTCTTTTTTTTGTTCACTTGTTTCGATCTGTTGGTACTTCTCTAAATGTGCTTGTAATTTCAACAACTCATCCATTGTTTGCAATTGCTCTCCTACCAACTTATCAAATGAATTCATCATTTACCCCCTGTTTTCAATAAATTCCCATCACCTATTCATACAGGTTACATCGCTACTAAATATTTTCTAATGTCCTATCCCCTTCTCCTTTGACTACATTTGTTGACTTATTAGAAGTTATGTCGGCTCTCTCAATAAAATTTTTAAAGCAATCGAATTGAATAACATTAGACCTTTACTAGTAAAATTCTTTGTTTCGTAATCCATTACCAAACAAAGAAAACACTTCTCTTGAATCGAGAAGTGTTTTTCTTTGTTATTGATTCGTGCTAGAAGATTGTGATTTTTTTGCTGCTGATTGTGCATTTTGTTGTTTCACTGCTTGTACATCTGTGTCAGTTGCAAACTCTGTACCATAGCTAGCATTTGCACTTTGAACACCAGCGCTAGAAGCCTGTGATTTTTTTGCTGCTGATTGTGCATTTTGTTGTTTCACTGCTTGTACATCTGTGTCAGTTGCAAACTCTGTACCATAGCTAGCATTTGCACTTTGAACACCAGCGCTAGAAGCCTGTGATTTTTTCGCTTCTGATTGTGCATTTTGTTGTTTTACTGCTTGTACGTTTGTCTCAGTCGCAAACTCTGTGCCGTAGCTAGCATTTGTACTTTGAATGCTAGCACCAGAAGTTGCTTTGTTATAACCTTGTTGTTTTTTACTCATCTTTCTCACCTCCACAATCAATAATGTAACCAACCCTTTCAAAAGATATCCGCAATTTTATTTTTTAATTTACGCATACATCTCCCTAGGCTCATTCAAACTACATATGATGGAGGTGTACACATGTATGTTGGACGCGATATGACAGAACTATCTATGATTTCGAAAGAAGAATGGAAACAAGATGAATTAGCTTATTTTCACCATTCCTTGCAACAAATCATGCCTTATTTAAACGTAGAAGGCCAAACGATTTACAAAGAAATTATAAAAGAGATCGAATCTCGAGGTGGTCTTCAAAGAAGCGACGCGGATTGGACGCACGGTACAAAAGTTTCTTATGACTAAAAAACGTGTTCCCTAATTTGGGAACACGTTCCATCTCCAACCTTTTTTACCTGTTGTAAAGGACCAAACTGGTGAAGTCACTTGACCACCATATCGGTCTTCGACTTTTATATACCATTGATACGTCGTATTTTCCTTTAAATTCTCCAATTTTACTTTTGCGTTGCGCCAATTCGCCACAAAATTATCTTTACCGATTACTTCATTCGTGTACACGTTTACTTCTACATAGTCTGTTGCGACTTGTTTTATCGCAGGTTGTAAATCAACGTCTAATTCAAATTCATCTTTTCCTGGATACTCTTCTGGTTTATAAAAATTATACTCATTTAAATATGGAGAGTACGTTTTGACATACATTTTGTTCGCAGTTGTATCAAATTGTAAAAGTCGCATATAGCCTTGTCCCCCTTCTGGGCCACCTTGATAATCCGCCAGCATTTGATATACTTTACGATCTACGATGCCGTCCCCATTCTCATCAATTTCATCAACTAATGTCTCACTATCGTGATAATGTCCACTCAACACAGCTAACACATTCTTATTCGGTTTAACTACTTCATTAAAAATTTTGTCACCAATCGGACTACGATTGCCTGATACAAGTAAATATTCATGGAATGATAAAATCGCTTTTCGATTCGGATATTTCTGCAATACTTCCTTCATCCATTGAATATCTTCATCTGTAACGCCCCATCCCATATACAGCATAATAAAATCGTTACCTTTTACTGAAATCAAATCATAATGTCCGCGGTTATCCTTATAACTTTCGCCATAAAATGGCTTATCTTTAAAACGCCAATCCCCAAAATATTTCGAGTATGCTGTATAGTCTTCATCTTTATGATTTACATCATGATTCCCGGCCAACACACCATACGGTACTTTCGCATTCTCAAGTACTTTCATGTATTCATCTGCGCGCTGCCATTGAAATTCTTGATATGACTTATCAACAAGATCCCCTGTATGGAATACATATTTAATATTTAATGGATCCTTTTGTGCAGCAATCCAGTCAACCTGACTTTTGTAAATATAGGGATAACTTTCAGAGTAATACTGTGTATCCGACATCCATACAAATGTGTAATCAAACTTATTTGGTGAACTTGGAATTTGGTCTTGCACAATTACACTTACTTTTTGATCTTTTACATATTCTTTCGCTAATACAGCACCTTTTAATTCAAAGTCCTTATCCCCAGCAATTTTCGATGTAAGTTCTGTCCACTTATTTGTCATGTAGTTCCAAGCATACATCGTAACTTTTCTTCCTTCTAGAGAATGTCCATACCATTTTACTTCTACCGTATCATCGTTTTTCACATCATCAGCAACCGCTACATCAAAACGATGATATGGAAATTTCTCTGTTGATTCCGTTGTATAATATTTCCCATCTTTTTTACTAACTTTACTTAGCTGATCTTGGTCAAAACTTTTCTCACCATTCACAGAAAAAGCTTGTGGTGGTTCTTGTTCTATCGAATTTTCGGTAATTTTCATACGATCCGTTTCATTCGGCTTATACGTATATCCTTTATAAAATGTTGCCTTCATTGCGTCATTTGTTGGATCAGTTACTTTTGCTTCAAGTGTCGGATTCGTGCTCACATTTTTTTCTCCATCTTTAGGTGCAATTGGAGTAGGATCTGTTGGATTTTCTGCCCAAGTTTCAAACATAATTGTCTTTTCTTCACGATTTCCTACCTGATCCTCAGCCTCTACATGTAACTCATGCTTTCCTGCTGCTAATTGTGCAGATGATGTTTCATAAGGAGTTACAATTTCCTTACCATCCAATATAACTTTTTTACTTTTCACTCCTGCTACATCATCTGTAACCGTTACATCAATTGGAATTTTCCCTTTATATTTTTTCTCGTTCTGTACCGTAGTTGAAATCTTTGGTGGTGTATTATCAACTTTTACATCTGCAACGACTTCTTTATTCACACCATCTTGCACTGCAATTCGATGCTTTCCATCCTTCACTTGTTTTGTATCCCATAAATATGCATTCGAAATAAACTTATCCTCTGGAACTTGGAATCCGAACGTAAATACTGGTGTTGATGTATCTCCATCACCAATTGATAACTCCTGATTTGGATTTGCAAAATTCGGATCATATAAAGTCGTTCCATCCGCTAATACAAGGCGAACATTTTTCAAATAAAAATCATCTTTATTCTCTTCAACTCGATTGTCAAATGGTGACGTCTTTGTGCCAGATCGAATATCAATTTTGAACGGCTCATTATATTTAATTTTTGATTGATCAATTTTTACAGTTAATGTGACATAATCACTATACGTATCATCAAATATACGTAATACTTCATTCCCAATTGTGACTGCGTTTTTAAAATACAAGTCAGTTTGCTTCACATCGAAAGCAAAATAAGCAGGCTTCTCTAACGAACGATATGTGTTCGTCTCAACTTTCTTTCCATCCACTAAAAGAGCAAGTCGTTCAGCCCCAACCGACGAAGAGGTTCCTTTTAATAAAACTTGATTTGCAACCACTTCATCATCTTTTACATTAAGACGAAGAGGTCCTTTATCTTTCTCCCCAGCTATTTGCACTGAATACATATCACTTTTTACTACATTGAAGCCATCAGAAGCTTCCAAGTAATATGTCACTTTCTCTTTTCCAATTAATTCAGGTGAATAAATGGTATAATGATATTTTTTATCTACACGATTCTCTACTAAATTTTCAGCCTTATATTCTGCATTCGGATTCGTTTTGTAATATAATTTCACACTCTTAACACGTTCGTTATCAAGAACAGAAAAACCCAATTTATGATCTTGAAATTCAGAAATTAGCCCTTCTGCCACTTTATGTGAAATCGTCGGTGCAATCGTATCTTCTTTCAAGGCAACTCGTTCAGCTGGTACTTGTCCTTCGAATATAGTTCCAGGCGATGCATTATGTTCTGCACCACTGACCTTTTGCATAGTTTGCGAGCCATCTYGAGGATAGCGATATAAAATTCCCTTATTAGCTTTCACATCTGCTTGATTTGCTTGATCATTATAGTAAGCAGATGCAATTTCTGTCCCCGTCTTTGTTGCAACGACAATGCCACGTGCACTTCCATTCGCCATTCCATTTGAATATATTCTAACAATATTTTTATTTTCTACTAAGTTCACACCAAATTGTTTATTAAAGTCAGCAACGTTTTTCTCATTGTTTTCACCATTTATAATCCAAAATACGAGAGACTGCCCTGATGGAATTACAACATCATCGGGAGTAGATCCCCAAATGAGATCACCTTCTGGTCCTTCAGATGGATAACGATATCGAATTGTATAATCCTTAAAATTAAGATCTTGTGTGCTATTGTTATACACTTCAATAAATTCATATCCATCTGCTTTTCCAACATTCGTCGTGTCCGGCGTCACTTCGGTAATCAAAAATGGCGGTACGCTTTGTGGATCTATTTTTTTATGCTCTATTTTTGTTTCATAAGATTTTTCAATTGTTTCTTGATTCCCTTGCACGACAATTTTATAGAATAATGAATTTCTCCATAGCTCTTTTTGAGGAATTGTCACCTTATAAACATTGCTATTTCCTTCTTTATTCATCTGCAATTTTTTGTGTGCTAACTTGCCATCTTGGGTATACAAAACTGCTACATTCTCTCCGCCCTTAATCGTTGCAGTGATAGTTAAATCTTCTGTTACTATATGAGCAGGTAATGCCGTATGCTCAATCGAAACGCCTACTTGATCTGATTGTTTTACTGGCTCTAGCGGTACTTGAAATGGTATTTGCACACCAGGTGTTCCTTTTTCAAACCAACCTACTTTTTGCATTTCAGTACTTTCGGTTTTGTATGCATACGCCATACTCTGATCAACCTTTACATCCTCTTTCCCATATGTTGCAGATGATAAAACTGTTCCGTACTGATCAGCAAATTGAATGGTTCTCCCAGCGCTATTAGACATTCCATCCACTTTAAGTGGAAGAACTTGTTCCTCGGTTATATTCCCACCGTATGCTTGAATAAAGTCTTGTTTTGATAATGCTGCGTTTCCTTCATTTTTAATCCAAAACACTTTCGTTCCTTTTGATGGAATTGTTGCATTTTCTGTGAAATTCCAATCTTCACTTCCAGTTTCTGAATACTTATAAATAAGTTTATAATCTTTCAACTGTATTGCTTCACTAGAATTATTGTATATTTCTATAAACTCATATCCATCTTTCCCGTTCACATTTATCGTATCTGGCATTAGTTCAGTAATCATAACTGCCCTATTCTTTGTATAATCCTCTACATGACGCTCAACAGCACTTACATATTGTTCTTTTTCTGGAAAGGTAACAACCTTTCCATCCTGTTCAATTTCAAACCAATATGTAAACGTATCAGACCAAACATCTAGCTTTGGAACAACAGTAGAATACAAATTATTCTCACCTTTGTTCATTTCCAGTTTTTTCACTAACAAACCGGACGCACTACGATATACAAGGTTTACTTTTGCCTTATCGTATACACTCGCTAACTGAAGTTCAATCGGTAAATCTTCATGTGCATTAATTTTCATTTTAGGTACATGCGCTGTTTCTTGTAATGACTTTTCTTTTTGATTATTATCTTTTTGTGCAGGCTGCTTTTCTATCGTTTCTTTGGAGTTTGGTTGTGTGGGCTCTAGTTGTTTGGAGTCTGGCTGGACTGCCTCTTTTTGTGTGGGTTCTGTAGGTGGTTTTTCTTTTTTATGCGATTGGAATACAGTGTAAGTCCCAGGTGATGGTATTTCATTTTTTATTTCTTTCTTTGTTTCATTCCAAAAAGAATGAATTGATACATCTTTATTCTCTTTTCTTGTTTCAATGACATCTACCGTTTCATTTTTTTCAGTCGTTACTTCAATCCTAATTTGTTTATCACTTAAATCCTCAGTAGCAAATAAAACTTGTTCTTCTTTTATTTCCGTCTTATAGCGCTCATTAATCTCATTAACTGTTTTATTTCCAAATACGATTAACTTCGTTTCTTTTGGTTGTACAGATTGCTTTTCATTTTCATCTTTAAGTTTTAGCACTTTTC
This sequence comes from Bacillus sp. 05T22, assembly GCF_056396765.1. Taxonomy (NCBI): domain Bacteria; kingdom Bacillati; phylum Bacillota; class Bacilli; order Caryophanales; family Bacillaceae; genus Bacillus; species Bacillus sp. 05T22. The sequence continues at coordinate 31,739 of NZ_JBFTMC010000019.1, read as the reverse complement.
CATTGACCTTCAGTTGAACATTCTTCATATCCATAACTTTCGCTGATGGGTTATACAATTCGATATAGCGTAGATCGTCCGTATAATGAACTTCTGAAATGAGAGCTTGCTGATTTTGTTCCTTCTCCTCAGCAAAAGTGACATGGCCTGGCCCAGTCAACGTTTGAAGTAAGAAAGTCGCTACAACTGCTGAACGGATTACTTTTTTAAGCATTTCCTATCCCCCTTTAAATTTTTCATTACAACTTTCATTGTATTTGTCATTTGTTAAGGGAATATGAAATATTTGTAAGTAATTATTATGTTTATGTCGAAAAAACTTCAACCATTAAGGCTGAAGTTTTTTAACACATTCTTCATAAATCATACGATGCGATTTAGAAAAAGGTAATTTTTCAAATTCTTCTTTAGATACAACTTTTAATGTATCTGTTTCTTTAATAGCACTTGTTACCTTCCCATAAAATACAAATACATCCCATGTCCGATGAGTAAAAGTATGTTGCACATTCATTGCATACTCATCGATGGAAATAGAAATGGAAAAGTTCTCTTTCATATAATCAGTAAGCTGTTGTTTCTGATTTCGAATCCCTTCGCTAATTTCAACATTTGGGAATTCCCACATATTCGCAAGTAATCCTGTACTCGGCCTTTTGTTAATTACATAATTTCCATCTTCTGTTTGCAGCACACCCGCAACAAGCGGCACCATTTTAGGAGCTTTCGCCTTACTTTTGACCGGCAACTCTTTCTGTACACCTTCTGCATAACCACGACAGTGTTCCCGAACTGGACAAAGTAAACAAGCTGGATTTTTCGGAATACAAATGAGCGCACCTAGCTCCATTAATCCTTGATTAAAATAAGACGGATTTTCCTTTGAAATGATTTCACGTACAATCTCTTCAAATACTTTTCGCGTCTTAGGTTTCGCAATATCATCCCAAACCGATAATATACGGGATAAAACACGCATTACATTTCCATCTACAGCTGGCTCTGGTATACCGTATGCAATACTTAAAATTGCACCTTTTGTGTATGGACCAACACCTTTTAATTTTTCAATTTTTTTCACATCACTTGGTACTTTTCCACCATATACTTCTTTTACTTCCTTCACCGCTGCATGTAAATTCCGCGCTCTAGAATAATAACCGAGGCCTTCCCATGCTTTTAATACCTCTTCATCATCTGCCGATGCCAACGCTTCTAATGTTGGGAACTTTCCCATAAAATTTGCGTAATATGGTTTTACAGCTTCCACTCTTGTTTGCTGCAACATAATTTCAGAAACCCAAACGCGATACGGATCTTTATTTTTACGCCACGGTAAATCACGCTGTTCTTTTTCAAACCAACTAATTAAATCATGTTGAAACTTCTCTATGTTAAAATCATCTAATATTTCAAGTGCCAAGCTTGATCCCCCTCATTTTTTGCATATACGTACTATTATAAAGATTTTAGGAAAAAATTTAAGTAAGATGATATAGGAAATAGAAGGCAAATGCCTTGAGATATCGAATAAAAAGAGTTACATTAATAAAAAACGGAGGTGTATTTCCATGGACACGGCCACTCACCTTGTTATGGGCGTCACATTAGGTGGTTTAGCAACGTTAGATCCAGCCATTAGCCAGAGTGATTTCGGACCACAAGCTGTTATGCTTGCAACGATCGCTGGCTCCAATATTCCTGATATTGATACCGTCTTAAAATTACGTAATAATGCAAAATATATACGAAACCATCGCGGGGTTACTCATTCCATTCCTGCTGTTATTCTCTGGTCTTTCCTTATAAGCGGAATTTCCTTTGCCTTCTTTACAGAAGCTCCCTATTTTCATCTACTACTTTGGTCATTTATCGCCGTCTTTCTTCACGTGTTTGTTGATATTTTTAACGCCTATGGTACACAAGCGTTGAGGCCTTTTACAAAAAGGTGGGTTGCATTAGGTGTAATTAATACATTTGATGCTGTTATTTTCTTTATCCATATACTCGCTATCGCTTGTATGGTTGTTGGCTCCCATAAAGGATATACTGCTTTAGCTGCATATATATTAATGTTTGTCTACTATGTCGGTCGAATTATAATGAGACAAAATGTAAAAAGTGTAGTTTACAAACGATTTGAAGATGTAGAGGAAGTCATTATTTCTCCTTCTTATCGCTTTTATCACTATCATTTGGCTATTGTAACAAAAAAACACTATTATGTTGCGCGTTGGCACCGCGGCCATATTATGGTGCATGATAAATTTGATCGTATTCCACTTCCGGATAATAAAATTATGCGAGCTGCACAAAGAGATGAAAACATTTCTGCTTTTTTATCTTTTTCACCCGTATACCGCTGGGATATTTTTGATTACGACAACTATTATGAAGTGCGTTTTATCGATTTACGGTACCGTAGTAAAGACTATTACCCATTCGTTGCAATTGTCCAACTGGATCAAAATTTAAATATTATTAGTTCCTATACTGGATGGATTTTTAGTGAAGAAAAGCTTCGTAAAAAATTGGAATTGATTCCGCATTAAAAAAAGCGACCAACTTCGGTCGCTTTTCTTAATGCTTTAAATGATCATCTTGATTAATTAAATGACTATATTTCGGATTATTCGTGCGGATTTCATGAAGACGCTCACCATGGTTATTAATCCATGTTCTTACAATTTGTTCCGTCATTTCTTCACCTTGATAACGACCAGACTTTGCATACGTTACTTGGAAGTCCTCCCATAATAACTCAATCCATGCACGAGCCTGAGAATAAGACAGAAAGCTATTTTTTTCAAGTAATTCTTTTGTTAATACTTCATACTTATCATTCATTATTTATTTCTCCTTTTATTAATTTCGTACTTTATTTCCAAACCTCATTACCACATCAAAATTATAAATGAACAAAAGGATACACGCATTCATGAACTTCTTCCATCGCCAACAGAAGTTTCATTTTATGTTCAAGCATAATTTTCTCTATTTTGCACATTCTATTAATGATACTTCTTAGTAAGTATCATTTAATAATGAGGGGGCGTTCTTCTTGGGTAGACAAGCCGAATTTTGGTCTGAATCAAAAAACAACAGCAAAATCGAGGGTCCAACGAAAGCAAAAGCTCGTTTTGCTTCGAAAAGACCTAACGGCACAATTAACACGCACCCACAGGAACGTATGCGTGCCGCAAATCATCAGGAAGAGTAAAAACAATAGTCCGTTCTAAAGAGTTATTGCAATTAACTTCCTACATGAGGTGATAAAGATGAGCTACCGTAATCATTTAGATCGTCGTTCTGAATTATTCAACCCTACCTGGGCACGTCCGAAACATGCAAAAGCGCAAGTAAATGGACAGACGCAACAAACCCAGTCTCTCATTATTTTGGCGAATGAGATGAGAAAACGCCAAATTTAATTGCCTATCTCCTTTAACAACTACGAAAAATGAAAACCAGAGCAGCCAAGGCTCTCTGGTTTTTTATTTCTCTTGTAATAGCGAAATAGGAATACCAATTTCCTCTGTCTCATTTTGTTTATGTCCCCAAGCAAATACCCCATTGAAATACGTAATCGTAAAGAAGACACCCGGTTCTTCTATAAGTTCATACGTTTCACCAATCTGAAATGCGTTTACATCTGTCATATAAGCACGAGCCATTGCCATTTTTCTCATTAATACGTCAAACTCATTTACTATACCAAGCTGCTCTGCTTTCACAGCCTGTTCTTTTAAAATGCCAATTTCCTCTCTTAACTCATGTGGTGTCATATCACTATAACGTTTTGGCATATTCAGCATATTCTCTCATCCCTCTTCACGTTTCATTTGTAAAAATGTCTCTATCTCATCAATAGAAAATCCTTTTCGATATAATGCTTGTTTCATCTTGTTTTCATATGTCCATCCATCATGCTTTTTATGCTTCTCATGATACTTATTTCCATGATATAACAATGCAGCTTGTTGCTGCGTATCATCCTTTTCCTCTTTTAATTCTTCTAGACAAATTTGAATTACATCACGATTATATCCTTTACGGACTAACATTTCTTCTAGCTTTTGTTTCATTTGTAAAAAAGAATGCTTTTGATAGGACTTTTTCTTTTTTTCTACAAGCTCAAAGGCATTTTCAATTTGTTTCTCTTTCGGATATTCTTGTAAACTATGAGTAATAATTATATCTTGGACACCTTTACTAAAAAGTTCCCGTCTAATAATTGTCGGTCCTTTTTGATTCACGTTACTATGAGTTCGCACATACGAAATGGCATACTCTTTATCATTAATATAGTGATCATGTAATAATTTCGAAATAACTTCAGAGATGACGGCTTGTCCAATTTCTTTTTTTCGTAAGTATTCTTCTACTTCCTGTTTCGTCCGCATTTGATAGGATAAATAAGAAATTGCTTGCAAATATGCTTTTTGTRCTTCTTCATTGTATAAAATATTTGCTAACTCTACTTCATCGATTTCTAAACCCTTTTGCAAACCGTGCTTGATTAAGGTTACTTGATTCACACTAAATCCGTATTCTTCACCTTGTCCTTTATCAATATAAATATTAAATCGTTCTTTCGTTCGTTTTTGTACTTCTATTTTTGTAATGACAGCCATATTCTTCACCTCGCTACTATTTTAACATAGTTGCGGAACAATTTTGCTTTTCATGAATATATATAATGAGGAGGAAGTTCAGTTGAAAATTGCAATTTCTGGGGGAACTGGTTTTATCGGTAAAGCATTAGCTACTTTTTTAGACCTAAAAGGGTACACCATTTACATTCTCACCCGAGAAAAAAAAGAGACCCCTTTCAACTCTAACATTCACTACGTCCAATGGGATAAATGCTCACCTAAATTCCCTCTCACCTCTATCGATGTTGTTGTTAATCTAGCTGGAGAATCTATTAATAACGGTCGATGGACAAAGAAGCAGAAAGAAAACATTATAACGAGTCGTCTTCATACAACAAATAGTCTCATCAAACAATTACAAACATTACCAAATAAGCCCCATACTTTTATTAACGCTAGCGCAATTGGCTATTACGGTACAGCTGAAACAAAAATTTTTACAGAACAGAACAAAGAACATGGCAGTGACTTTTTAGCAACTACAGTAAAACTATGGGAAGAAGCAGCCTCTCATGCAACTTCTCTCGGAATTCGAACCGTCTATACACGCTTTGGAATTGTTTTAGGAAAAGAGGGTGGTGCCCTTCCTAAAATGTTGCTTCCCTACAAATTATTTATTGGTGGAACAATCGGTTCAGGTAATCAGTGGCTGTCTTGGATTCATCTAGATGATGTCATCCGCATGATTGATTTTGCAATAGACACAAAAGAAATAGAAGGCCCTCTTAACATTACAGCACCAAATCCTACAACAATGAAAGAGTTTGGAAAGACACTTTCATTTATCATGCATCGCCCACATTGGCTTCCCGTTCCAGCATTTGCACTACATGCTTTACTTGGAGAAATGAGTATGCTTGTGCTACAAGGACAACATGTATTGCCTAACAAAGCAATACAGCACGGATACCAATATTCGTTTCCTACATTAAACCATGCATTACAAAATATTATATTGCATACACTGTAGTACTTCTGAAATAAACCCATTAAAATTGTTCTATTTACTAATTTAAAGGTTATTAGCCAATGGAAATGAGGTATCTATGAAAACGCTATTTAAGCAGGCCATTGTATATCCCATTACTTCTTCCAAATTTCAAGGAGATGTATTGGTTAAACACAATCAAATCGCTGCGATAAAACCACATATTGAGCCCTCTCAAGATATGACTGTTATTGATGCAAGAGCCCTTCACCTCTTACCAGGATTTATCGATGTGCATACTCATCTTGGCCTATACGATGAAGGGACTGGATGGGCTGGAAATGATGCCAATGAAACATCTGAAGTATTAACACCACATATTCGTTCTTTAGATGGTATCCATCCTTTTGATATTGCTTTTCAAGATGCGGTTCAAAATGGGGTTACAACTGCCCACGTTATGCCTGGAAGTCAAAATATTATTGGCGGGACAACATGTGTGATTAAGACTGCCGGAACTTGTATCGATCATATGATTATTCAAGAACCTGCTGGATTAAAAATTGCATTTGGAGAAAATCCAAAACGAGTTCATAGTAATGGCACAAAAGAATCGATTACTCGTATGGGGATTATGGGATTGCTTCGTGAATCTTTTTACGAAGCACAACATTATGGAAACGAAGCAGATTTTCGAATGCTCCCTATTCTAAAAGCTTTGCGCCGAGAAATTCCAGTACGTATTCATGCTCATCGGGCAGATGACATTCTTTCCTCTCTTCGCTTTGCAAAAGAATTCAATCTTGATTTACGTATTGAACACTGCACAGAAGGACATTTTATTGTAAAAGAACTTGCCAATCAAAATTTAAAAATATCTGTTGGTCCGACATTAACACGCCGATCAAAAATTGAACTCAAAAATAAATCATGGGATACTTACCATACTTTATCAAAGCATGGGATAGAAGTTTCGATTACAACAGATCATCCCTATACTCCCATTCAATATTTAAATGTTTGTGCAGCCATCGCTGTCAGGGAAGGATTAGATGAAAGAATTGCATTAGAAGGAGTTACAATCATTCCCGCTCGAAACTTACGTTTAGAGAAAAGAATTGGAAGTATTGAAGTTGGAAAAGATGCCGATCTTGTATTATGGACACATCACCCATTTCATTACTTAGCCAAGCCCGTACTAACTATGATTGACGGAAAAATAATTTACAAAAAAAATAAAAAAAATTAGTTTATTTTTTTGACTAGATAAAGTATTATACGATTATAAACTGAATGAAACCATAATCAATTTGTGTCGTGATTTTTCATTTCAAATTGATGAATGGGGAAGGCAAATGGTGCGCCACCAGCGTTATAGACTGGTTCTAGTGGGTTCGATTCCCACCCCGAAATTTTTTAAAGGTTGATATAAAAATTTCGAGGGTGGGGTGTTTTTTCGTCATGCTACCCTCATGTGAGGAGGAGTTAGTATGTTAAAAAAACGCGACTTACACGACAGCCACGTTCTATACGATTTAATGGTGGATCCTGCTGTCTTCCCTTTTGTGCGTCAAAAAGCTTATTCATACGAAGAGTTTTTATTTTTAACAAAGCAAACAATAGAAGCAGAAGAGCGTGGTGAATTAATTTCACGCACAATTTTAGATGAATGGGGAAACCCTATCGGCACGATTACTTTATTTGATGTGCAAGAAAAAGCTGGTTTTCTTGGTACATGGCTTGGAAAACCGTATCATGGCCAGGGGTATAATAAATTAGCAAAAGATGCTTTTTTCAGCGAGCTTTTCTATGAGTTAGATATTGAAACAATCTTTATGCGTATTCGCAAAGTAAATATTCGTTCGATGAAAGCAGCTGAAAAACTACCATATGTAAACCTAGCAAACGAAACTAGAAAAGCTGTTTATGATCAAATTAACGCAATCGAAGAAGTATATAGCTTATATGAAATTCCAAAAGATCAATATACTCTTTCTACAATGCGTGATACCACATTCCAAGATACTCATCATTTAAAAGAAGCGTAGTATGTCACTAATTATAAAGTGAAATTTTAATCAGTGGGGGCCTTACTGCCCGCGAATAGCGGAATAAAATGAATATACTTGTTTATTGTGTATACCTCTTTATGTCATTGGAAATGATAGATAATAACTTTATGACACGAGGTGATTTGTAATGGATAGAAAGAAACGTGAAAAAGCAAGAAATACATTAAATAGTACACAAGAGGTTCTTTATCAGCGCGAGTTTCGAAGAGCAGATCGTGCAGCGGGATATCGTCCTAAAGGTGTATAATTATAAAGTGAAATTTTAATCAATGGGTGCTTTATCCTTCACTGATTATCAGCCCTCACCAATCGGGCTTTTACGGGCAGTTGATCACTTAACTTCTTTGCTTTCGTCAAAGTTTGAGATGGAATTTTACTGCCCACAAATAGTGGGATAAAGTGAAACTTGAGGTGATTTTTTTACCCTCTCCTACCATTTACTTTTTGGATGACAAAGTAAAGATTTACCCCTTATATTATAAGGGGTATTTTTTGTGGAAAACTTTATCCACAGAATTAATAGAATTGTGTATAAATTTATCGATTCTTTTGGATTATTATAAACTTAATCACAAATATCATGTTTATTTTGTGGATAATTTTTCTGAAAATTGTGGACAATGTGGATATCATTGTTAATATTCCGACTTTACCGTCTATTGAAACCACATTCTTTTGTGGATAACATACAACCAAAATATAAAGTGAAACTTAATCCCTCACTGATTATTAGCCCTTACCAATCGAGCTTTTATGGATAGTTAATCTCACACCTAATTTCTTTGCTTTGGCTGCGCTTTGAGATAGGGATCCTATTAAAGCTTATGATTTTATTAACTGCCGATGCATATATACCTTCTTACTAACTCTATTCATTATACTGAATTCCTACAAAACAACAAAAACCCCTCTTTCAAAATAAAAAGAGGGTTTCATATTACGTAAAAGATTGAGCAAGGGCTGGTGACTTGATTGGCATATGATTAGGCTRCACATGATTTTCTTCTAAGATTGTATCAACAATGTGACAAGCCGGCTCCGGACGATAGATACCTTTCATCGCTTCTTTCATCTGTAAAAGCTTCATATCATCTTCTAATAGTGCCTTTGTTTTCGCAAAAATGTCCTCATCTTCGCGAATTACAAGTGCAGCTCCTTTTTTTTCAAAATACATTGCATTTTCATTTTCTTGTCCCGGTACTGGTTTATATAAAATGACAGGTACTTGTAAAGCTGCCGCTTCGCTTAATGTAATGCCTCCTGGCTTTGTAATCATACAAGAGGTAATACGGAATAACTCATCGATATTCTCTACATAACCAAATACTGTTAATGCCTCAGGCTTTTGTTCCTTAAGCCCTAATAACTCTTGTTTTAAGGCTTCATTTTTCCCACAGACAACAGCTATTTGAAGATTAGGAACTGTCATAAATGATTGACATAATTCTTTTACATTTCCTAATACACCATGGGCACCTGCTACAATAAGTAAAATCTTTTTCTCACGAGATAAGTGATATTTACTATACAGAATTTCTGGATTAATAGCTCCCTCGAAGCTTTTACGAATTGGAATCCCAGTTTCTACGATTTGCTCTGAAGGTACACCAATTTCAACCATTACTTTTTTCACATGATCTGTCGCTACAAAATAACGATCTACTTCACGATGAATCCATATTTTGTGTAAACAAAAATCTGTTAACACATTATAAACAGGAATTGAGAAACCTGTTTGTTTTTTCAATTCCGGTACTGCAATAATTGGAAATGTATTAATAACAATGTCTGGTTTTTCTGCATGTAATAATGCTTTTAAGCGTTTTCTCCCAAAATTCGCATACCACGATGCAATTTTCTTATCGTAAATCTTTTCTACACCATAATAAAATAAGCGATATAGCTCTTTACCTATTGTATAACTTTTCAAGTATAAATATTTTGTAATATCCGTTATGACTGGATGTGACTCTCCAAATAGGTCACACACAATCACATCCTCAATTCCTTTTTGACGAAATGTTTGTGCTAATGTTTTTGCTACTTGCACATGACCGTTACCGTAATGTGCAGTTAATATTAAAACCTTGGGGTTTTTTATCAAACAAATCCACTCCTAGCTTTTTCGCTTTTCCATATTGCATATACGACAATAGGAAAAACATTTTCCTAAAAAAAATTACATGTTTGGATTCCAACACTTTCATGTTAGCTATGTACCTGTCGTGGATATGCAAAGCATATAAGATTGACCCCTTAATCCTATCTGTGCTCATATCTTTACATTATACTTTCCTATCAGAGCTTTCGCAATAACTTACAAATGATCATATTTCATGATACTCACCCTGCTACTTCTTAATTCTTGTTACTATTTGGTTTTCCCTTTACAATTATGTAAATTTATCCTCTTATTTCTTTACAAAAATATGGATATTCTACTTTCAGTATACTCTTTTCTATAGATATACTCTAGATTTTATTAAAAGAAAGCAAAAAGCCTAACCCACCATCTGGATTAGACTGCTTGTAAAATATTTTTTGCCTTTTGAACACTTGTTTCTGTTGGAGGTTCTACCCCTTCAAGAGGATACTTATGTCCAAGTGCTTCCCATTTATATACACCAAGCTTGTGATATGGTAAGACTTCAACTTTCTTTACATTAGAAAGACTTTGAATGAAGCTAGATAATCTCTGCAAGTCTTCTTCACTATCTGTAACACCGGGAACTAATACGTGTCTTACCCAAATTGGTTTTTGTTTATCAGATAAATAACGAGCAAATTGTAGAATGTGTTCATTCGTTTTACCAGTTAATTTACGGTGCTTTTTAGGATCGATATGTTTTAAATCTAATAATACTAAATCTGTATAGTCCATTAAGATATCTAATTTTCTTTGGAACTCTGGCTCTTCAGAATAGCAACCACCTGAAGAATCAATTGTCGTATGAATTCCGATTTCTTTACATTTCTTAAATAGCTCAATTAAAAAGTCTAACTGCAGTAATGGTTCCCCACCGCTCACAGTAATGCCACCACCGGAAGCTTCAATAAAGGGAAGGTAACATGTAACATCCTGCATCACTTCTTCAACTGTTATTTCTTTTCCTTTACCGATTTCCCACGTATCAGCATTATGACAATATTGGCAGCGTAATAGACACCCTTGTGTAAATATGACATAACGAATTCCTGGGCCATCAACAGTACCACAAGACTCTACAGAATGAATTCTTCCTTTTACCATGTTAACTTCCTCCTTTATTGAAACAGCCTCCCTCTGCTTTTATTACAACAGAGGGAAACTTTTTACTTACATACTTTCATGCATTGTACGGTTAATTACATCGATTTGTTGTTCACGAGTTAATTTAATGAAGTTAACTGCGTAACCAGATACACGAATTGTTAATTGTGGATATTTTTCAGGATGTTCCATTGCATCCATTAATGTTTCACGGTTAAATACGTTAATATTTAAGTGATGGCCTTCTTTTACAGCATATCCATCTAGCATAGATACTAAGTTGCGTACTTGTACATCATCTTCTTTACCAAGTGCTTTTGGAATAATTGAGAATGTATTAGAAATACCATCTTGTGCGTCTTCATATGGTAATTTTGCAACAGATAATAGTGATGCTAGTGCACCTTTTGTATCGCGTCCATGCATTGGATTTGCACCTGGTGCAAATGGCTCACCAGTACGACGACCGTCTGGAGTGTTACCAGTTTTCTTACCATATACAACGTTAGATGTAATTGTTAAGATTGACATTGTATGAACAGAGTTACGGTATGTTTTATGTTTACGAAGCTTGTTCATAAATGTTTTCACAAGGTTTACTGCAATTTCATCTACACGGTCATCGTTGTTACCGTATTTAGGGAAATCACCTTCAATTTCAAAGTCAACTGCAATGCCATTTTCATCACGAATTGGTTTTACTTTCGCATATTTAATTGCACTTAAAGAATCAGCTACTACAGATAATCCAGCGATACCTGTTGCCATTGTACGAAGAACATTTGTATCATGAAGTGCCATTTCAATGCGTTCATAGCTATATTTATCATGCATATAGTGAATTACATTTAATGTATTTAAATATAAACCTGCTAGCCATTCCATTGTCATATCAAATTTACGCATAACTTCTTCGTAATCTAATACTTCAGAAGTGATAGGTGCAAATTCAGGTCCAATTTGTTCTTTTGATTTTTCATCTTTACCGCCATTAATTGCATATAATAGTGTCTTAGCTAAGTTTGCACGAGCTCCGAAGAACTGCATTTGCTTACCGATTCTCATTGCAGACACACAACAAGCAATACCGTAATCATCGCCATACTCTGGGCGCATAATGTCATCATTTTCATATTGAATTGCAGATGTTTTAATAGACATTTTTGCACAGTAGTTTTTAAAGTTCTGTGGTAATTGTTTAGACCAAAGAACTGTTAAGTTTGGCTCTGGTGCTGGTCCTAAGTTATCTAATGTATGCAAGAAACGGAATGAGTTTTTCGTTACTAATGGACGACCATCAAGTGCAATACCACCAATAGATTCCGTTACCCAAGTTGGATCACCAGAGAATAATTCATTGTAATCAGGTGTTCTTGCAAATTTCACAAGACGTAATTTCATAATGAAGTGATCCACAATTTCTTGTGCTTCTTCTTCTGTTAATGTACCGTTTACTAAATCTCTTTCAATAAAGATATCTAAGAAAGTAGATGTACGGCCAAGACTCATCGCTGCACCGTTTTGTTCTTTAATCGCTGCAAGATAAGCAAAATATAACCATTGGAACGCTTCTTGTGCATTTGTTGCTGGTTTAGAAATATCAAAACCATGAGAAGCAGCCATTTGTTTTAATTCTTGAAGTGCACGCATTTGCTCAGATAACTCTTCACGTAAACGCATTGTCTCTTCGCTCATTACACCGCCAGTTAAATTTAAATCTTCTTTTTTCGCTTCAATTAAACGATCAACACCGTACAATGCAACGCGGCGATAGTCACCAATAATACGGCCACGGCCATATGCATCTGGAAGACCTGTAATAACGCCTGATTTACGAGCTGCTCTCATTTCAGGAGTATAAGCATCGAATACACCTTGGTTATGCGTTTTACGCCAATCTCTGAAAATACGGCTAAGTTCTTTATCCATTTCGTATCCATAAGCTTCACAAGCTTGCTCTGCCATGCGAATACCACCGTATGGTTGTAAAGAACGTTTAAATGGTTTGTCAGTTTGAAAACCAACTACTTTTTCAATATCTTTATTTAAATATCCTGGGTCATGCGATGTAATAGAAGAAACAATTTTTGTATCCATATCAAGGACGTCGCCATTTTCACGTTCTTGTTTTGTTAAATCCATAACTTGATCCCAAAGTTTCTTCGTTGCTTCTGTTGCTTCCTCTAAGAAAGTTTCATCACCTTCATAAATGTTTACATTATTTAAAATGAAATCGCGAACATCAATCTCTACTTTCCACTTTTCACCTTTAAAGTTTGTCCATGAATTTTTTGCAGTTTCTAATACTTGAGTCATCCTAATCTCCTCCATTTTTTGATTAGTACAGGACTAAGATTTTTTATATAACAGCTTACACATTTAGAATACTACTTTTTTTTAAAAAGCGAATGAGATAGTTGTGACACGTTTGTGAAATATTGAACAAACCACTATACACATAGTGTTAACTTCATTTAAAGCTCTTTTAAATTAACTCTTTCCTTAATTGTATTTTTTTGGTATTCTTATAAACGAAGCCTATTCTGTAGTATAAAGGGTCATACCCATTTTAAACTGTAATACCCTTACCTCCTATTCTGTTATAGTTTTTTTAGAACAGAATAGAAAGAAGTGTACCTGTTTGGTACACTTCTTTTCATGATTAATTTCCCCTTTACGATCAAGTTGAAACAATTGTAGTTACAACGAAGTTTAATTGTCAACTCTATACTTTTCCAATAAAAGAGGCATCCTACTACGATGTCTTCTAATTTTTAAAGGTTATAATTGTTGTTACCGCATAGTATACCGCTTTTTCAAAATCCGCATGTTCAGATACCGATATCGAAACAAGTGACCCGCCACTTGCTGAAAAATATTGAACTGCTTCTAGTGGAATGCCGTCTTCTTTTACATCAATATAAGTTCCATCTTGCCACTTTCCCTTTTGCATCGTTGTCGATAAATCTCCTGTAATTTTCCCAACTTCCTGTCCATCCACTGATAAAAAACACCATTCCCATTTTGTTAAACTTAGCAATTGGTTCAATTCACCAATTTTCTCTCCCTTTATGCTATGAAATGAATACGAATTCCGTATGCCCCTTTTCTTCTTGACTATTAACAGCTCTTCTCCTAATTCATTACATAAATAAAATTGCTGCTCATGCATTCCTTTAAAGAAAAACGATAAGATACATTTCCATATCTTTTGAATCTGAGAATTATATCTTTCTTTGAGCACTCCTATTGTATTTCCATCTAATCCAAAGTATGTAACTGTCTTAAATATACCTGTTTCTCTACGGATAACAAATCTCCGCTGCTCCAACAATAAGGAGATTTCTTTGTCTTGAATTACCTGCTCTATCCCTTTTGCTCTACTTCTTTCTATCAAACCATAAATTAGTAGAATACATGCTGATAACATAATACTTATTGATTTTAGAGTATCCTTTTCCGAACTAAAAACTGTTCCTTTTCGATATTCCACTACAAATCCAATCGTAATAATAACCCATACAATAATAGCTACAAACAATGTTCGCCTCGCATTACGTGCATGATGCTTATAAATGCTCATAACATCCCCCTTTTTCCATTTTTTTCATTATCTCAATAAATATATCCCTTCTCAACTTACACGAAAAAAAGACTACCTCAAAAGATAGTCTCTTACACTTCAATATGCTGCAACATCGTATAAATATCATTATTAACCGTACCAAATGATTTAATATTATTTTGAATATTAGATAATAAAATAACATACGCATTACCACTTCTACTAAATCCATTTAAACAATTCCATCCCGGCATTACACCGTGATTAGAGTAACTTCCCGGATTTACATACCATCCAAATCCATAATCTTTTTTAAATGCTGTAAACATTTGATTGTAGCTTTCTTTGGATATTAGCTTCCCAGAAAATAGCGCTTCGTTAAATAAGTATAAATCATTTGCACTCGTATATATGTCGCCATTTCCATATAATTGTGACATGCTCGGGATAGCAGGTACTGTCATATTATTATTTACAATCTTGTAACCAGTAGAAGGATACTTTGTTTTCTCTAATTCAGTACCAAAGCCCGAATTTTTCATGCCTACAACATCAAAAATATGTTGTTTAATATATTCTTCTAACGGTTGTCCACTAACTTTCTCAACAATGTAACCAAGTATTGAATAATTGGAATCCGAATACTTCCATTTTTCACCTGGATTAAATAAAGGTTTTTGTTGTCCAATTCGCTTCAACAATTCCTCATGAGAAATATCATCTGCCCCTGCCTCATATTCAGGAATTCCAGATGTATGTGTCAATAGATGAACTAACTTAACTTCGCTACCTCTTGGAAAACTAGGAATATATTTCGCTATTGTATCCTCTGTTTGAATTTTATTTTGATCTTTTAACTGCATAATCGCTGTCGCTACGAATGCCTTTGAAATTGAGCCAATATAAAATGTTGTTTCTGAATTATTTGGTATTTGTTTCGCCTGATTTGCCAGCCCGTACCCTTTATTCAAAAGTACTTTTCCATTTTTCACAACAACTGCTGTTCCACTAAAATTTTTGCTCTTTAAATACTCATCTAATTTGGCATTCTCATTAATTTCTTGTGGTGGTCCTTGGACAGGTTGTTCCACTTCCTTAGCTTGCGGTGGCACTTCCGGAGGCTGTTCTGCTTGTTTTTGTTCTGCTTGTTTTTGTACCGTTTCTTTCTTTACTTCCCTAGTTGCTTTTAACGCATTCTCTTTCTTATTATGTGAAGTAATTTTTGTAAACACAAAATATACAAGCGAAAACAATACAATGAGAATGACCGTTCTTTTTATGTATGTAACCGGTCGACGGGCTTTCATACTGACGCTATCCTTTTCTTCATTCATGGTTCTTTTTTCCCCTTATTTATCAATAATTTAATCCATTCATAAAAAAGATACCCTCTAATTTCTCCTAACTAATGGAAGTTTTGTTTTATACCATCCCTACTTTATCATGTGACGAACGTATTACCAACAAATATGTACAAAAAAGAAAAAGAAAATTTTCAAAAGTAAGATTCCCGATAATATTTCTATAAAAAAAGAGGATGTCCTCAAAAAGATCAACTTTATCGACCTTTTTGAACATCCTCTTTTACAATTATTTATACATGTTTTTTCATATCATCAGCTACAGATTCAACGTTTGTACCTACGATAACCTGCACGCTTGTATTACTTAATTTCATAACACCTTTTGCACCGGCACGTTTTAATGCTGGCTCATTTACTAAGTTTGCATCTTTGACTTGTAGGCGTAAACGAGTCGCACAGTTATCAATAACGGTTAAGTTGTCTTTTCCGCCTAATGCTGCTACGTAAGTTTCACCGATAGATCCTGCAACTGGTGCTTCACCTTCTTCTACTAACTCCTCATCATCTTCACGACCTGGAGTTTTTAAGTTAAATTTCTTAATTAGGAAATAGAATACCACAAAGTAAATTGCTGCATAAATTAAACCAATTCCCGCTAATAATAACGGTTTTGTTGCAATACCTAAGTTTAAGAAATAATCAATCGCACCGGCACTAAATGAGAAACCATCGTGAATACCAAGTTTTGTTGTTACAAATAACGAAATACCTGTTAATACAGCATGAATACCATATAATACTGGAGATAAGAACATGAATGAGAATTCAATTGGTTCTGTAATACCAGTTAAGAACGATGTTAAAGCAAGACCAACTAACATTCCTGTAACCATTTTACGTTTTTCTGGTTTAGCAGCCGCAATCATTGCGAAACATGCTGCTGGTAAACCGAACATCATAATTGGGAAGAAACCAGTCATAAACATACCTGCTGATGGATCTTGCGCAAAGAAGCGTGCGATATCACCATGAACAATATCGCCTGCTGCATTTGTAAAGTCACCAAGTACAAACCAGAAATATGTGTTCATTACATGGTGTAAACCAATTGGAATTAATAGACGGTTTAATAAACCGAATAGACCAGCTCCGATTGCATCTAAGTTTACAATACCGTGTGCTACTGCATCAATACCGCTTTGAATTGTTGGCCAAACTTGACCGAATACTAATCCTAAAAGAAGCATGACAACAGAAGTAATAATTGGCACGAATCGTTTTCCTGCAAAGAATCCTAACCATTCTGGTAATTTAATCTTATGGAATTTGTTATATAATAAGCCAGCGACAACCCCGGCGATAATACCACCAAGTATAGCCATATTTATCTTCGGTGTTAAAGCCGATGCTTTTGAAACTTTTGTCATTGTATCCGCTAACTTACTTGGATCAACTGAACCGAGTAAGTCTTGAACACTTTTTAATTTATCATTTAATTCTGCTGTTGAATAACTAACACTTAAAGTATTAGTTGTATTCTTCATAACTAGATAACCAATCGCACCTGCAAGACCTGCGGCACCACTACCATCAACAGATAAACCGATTGCAACACCAATTGCAAAAATAAGTGCTAAGTTATCAAAGATTGCTGCACCGGCCTGTGCCATAACAGGAATATCAAATACGTCTGGTTGACCTAAACGAAGCAATAATCCTGCTGCTGGTAACACTGCGATTGGAAGCATTAACGCTTTACCAATACGTTGTAGAAACTGCAACATTGTAATTCCCCCTATTCAATTTATGAAATCGTTATCATTATAATTGCACCTTAGAAAACGCTTTCTATTACATAACCATATTAACATATAGTTGTATAGATGTGTAGCTTTTATTTGCGGGCTTTTTATGGATATATTCCCCATTTCCAAACTGTTATATAAAAGGGGAATTCTCCTTTTATTACCGACTAAAATGAAAGATACGGCAACTATACAGCCATTTTGATTTTCCAACATATAAGCCACGGCTATGAAGAACAAAAGGTGACCTGCCCTCGTTTTCTCTTTTTGTTTTACTTGGCATAGGGCAGGAAGAAGATCTGACCGCTTCTATGCATGGCCAGATCCTCTCTCCCAACTAAAAAAGGGGTTATATTGTTTTTTCAATTTTTATTCAAATAGAAGTTTCATTTTATCATTCCACTTTTTCATGTTATTATTTATTTCCAAGTTTATAGGGAACAGTAAACTTAGTGAAAAAGGAACAGGAGCGGTGGTATTATGCAGTGCATCGAAACAAATAACTTACAACAGCTGTTAGAACAAGTAAAGCCATATACAAAAAAAGGGAAACTTGCTACTTATATCCCCGAACTAGGAAATGCAAATCCAGACGATTTAGGGATTGCTATCTACCATAAAGAGACAGAATATATCCATGCTGGTAACTCACAAACACTCTTCACCCTTCAAAGCATTTCAAAAGTAATTACACTTGCACTTGCTCTTCTAGATCGCGGTGAAGAATATGTATTCTCTAAAGTTGGAATGGAGCCCACTGGTGACCCATTCAATTCTATTATTAAGCTAGAAACAACTAGCCCTTCTAAACCTCTTAATCCAATGATTAACGCTGGTGCGTTAGCTATTACAAGTATGCTTACAGGAGATAGTAACGAAGAGAAGATGGAACGAATTCTCCGCTTTGTACGTGATATTACAGACAATCCTACAATTAACTACTCTTCAAAAGTAGCCATCTCTGAACTAGAAACTGCTTACTTAAATCGGTCTCTTTGCTACTATATGAAGCAAAATGGCATCATTGATGGCAATATCGAGAAATTAATGGATTTATACACACGTCAATGTGCTATTGAAGTAAACTGTATTGATTTAGCACGTATTGGTTTAATCTTCGCAATGGATGGCTACGATCCATATAAGAAAAAACAAATTATTCCAAGACATATCACAAAAATTTGCAAAACATTTATGGTAACATGTGGCATGTACAACGAATCTGGTGAATTTGCAATCCGCGTTGGTATTCCCGCAAAAAGTGGGGTGGCCGGTGGTATTTTTGGCTGCGTAAAAGGCGAAATAGGAATCGGTATTTTCGGACCGGCTCTAGATGCAAATGGAAATAGTATCGCTGGATTTAAAATATTAGAGTTACTCTCCGCTCAGGAAAGTTGGAGTATTTTTTAAAAAGGTTTCTTAATGACAGTTTTCTTCATTACCTATACTTAAATTTCAAATTCCACCAAATAAAAAAGTTATCCTGCCCCACTTAAATAGGATAACTTTTTTTATTATGCATATTTGTTCCCCCCTCCCGAATAATATAGTACAACCTAACGCTATACGGTGGAGGTGTAAAAGAAATGAAACTTATTTTTCAAATGGAGGAACAGCCTGTCCTAGAAAAAACCATCCTTCTTTTTATACTCAGTATTGTAGAAAGCTTAAAATTAAAAGTTGTTTCCCCCGATGAGGCTTATCGGTACATATTCAATGTAGAAGTATTGGAATTATTAATGGATCGAAATATTGATGATCAAGTACTAGAGCTTATTCATTTTGGAATGGGACTTGAAGACATTCATCATGTCCTCCCCGAAGAACTTGAACCAAGTATTGAGGAATTAAAATGGCGTTGTATTCAAGTTCTAGGTGAATATGGCATGTATGAGGAATCACAACAATTAATTGAAGACATACGCTAAAAAAGCACCTACATAGGTGCTTTAATGTTTCTTTAAACTATTTTTATACGTTTCAATATTAACAGGTAATTCTTCCTCTTCTAATGTATGCTCATTTACATCTTTATGAATATAAGCACCTTTAGGCGGCTGATGATCATGACCTTTTTTCTTATGATCAAATGCTTTACCACGCCCCATACTCATCCCCCTTTCTTTAAAAGAAATCACTGTTAGTATGAAGAAAAACACGTCGATATATGCAGTACTTTGTTGTATTTCCAAGGAAATATTCGAATATTGTTCTCCCAGCTAAACTTACATCAATTGATCAATTCCAATAAGAATCAGTAACATGCCAGCAATAATTGTTGCCCATTTCCCTAAATATTCCGCTAAAAATCTCTTCCCTATATAGGAAAAACCTCTAATACAAATAAAACTAAATACACCTGAGATAATCGCAGTCCACCAAAGGTTCAAATTGGTTACTCCCGCATCAAATCCCCCTGCAATATTATTAATTGATAATGCAACACCTAGTACAAGTGCTTCAGAAAAACCGATTGTTTTAGAGTCATCAAAGTCAGCATTCTCCGGATTACGTAATATCCCCACCATACTTCCATCTTTCTCTAAAACCTCCTCTTGCTTACTAAGTAAGGGCTGACATAAAACAAACACCCCAATTAGTACAAGTACAAGTGCACCTATTAAATTTGCCATAAAATCTGAAATAAACAATGAAATCCAACTTCCAAAAAAGCCAGCCAATAGAGTAAATAAGAAACCAAAAAAGGCGATGATAAAATTATTAAACCAAGAAATTCGAATCTTGCAAATCCCATACGCAATACCTACACCTGCATTATCTAAATTAGAAGCAATTCCAATCAAAAAAATTGAAAATAAACCCGCCGTACTCATCAACATTCACTCCTTCTGTTCACTTTTCATTGCATATTATGCAAATGTTGAGCAACTGTGACTGTCAGCTTCATATACTTGTAATAAAAAGCTCCACATTTTTTCAACACCTTAGAAAAAAAGGAGTGCCAAAACTATGTCTATTCAAAATCCAAATGATAAACTTGGTACCTTATTAAAAAAATTGTTAAAAGAACGTGCCTTATCTATGCGCCAATTAGGAACACTTACAAACATTGATCCCTCCACAATTTCAAGAATTATAAATGGTAAACAACAAGCAAAACAAAAACACCTGCAAAAATTTGCAGAATGTCTGCAAGTTCCTATGCAAGTTTTATATGATTCCATGCATACGGATTTTCCCTATGAAAAAAAAGAAAAGACGGATATGTACACATCCATAGATGCAATTCAACAAACATTACAATCATCTAACCTATTTGATTACGACTACACAACAACTCGTGTAAAACAGGAACTCGAAAGTTATGAGCGATACGCTCAAACAACAGAAGGACAAAAACGTATTCATGAAAGCTTCTCAACAAAACTGCAACAAATTGATAGCACAGGACCTTTCATTGAGCAATTAACAGATATGTATCATCAATTTTGCAAAGAATCCATTCCTTTCCAAGAACGTGCTATCATCGGGAGTGCCTTATTGTATTTCGTTTTATCAACAGACATTATCCCTGATTATATATTTCCAATTGGCTATTTAGATGATGCTATCGCAGTGGAATTAGCAAAAGAGAAGTTGGCTGAAATGAGAAAAAAAACGTAGAGGATTTCTTGGAGAACATATGGAACTATTTCGGAAGCTTAGCTTACCTAGATTTTGAAATAGTTCCTACTAAAAAAATCGTACAAACATAAAAGCTTGTACGATTCCACGACAGGTACCTTTCATATTACATAATGTACCTTATCTCTTTATTATGAAAACCTTAATTTTTTCTTATTTTTGTGTATGACACCACTCGTATATAAAAGCCACAATAACTTTCCTAAACTCAATTAACTGGCTAATTTCAACTTTCTCGTTTACAGAATGCGCTTCCTCTAAAGTCCCTGGTCCATAAATGACAGCCGGAATATTGAACTCACTAAACCCCCGCCATCTGTTACTGTTGCTGACATATCTAGAATTTCCCTACGGTTGATTTTGTATAACACTATTACTCATCTACATAAAAATCAAACCTAAAATTCCATCATAAACTTTTTACTTCTATTGTGTCCTTCTTTTCAATGTGTTCCATTGATTTTTTCTTATTTTTTGTAACACGGTAAAACAGTAAACAAACAATCATAAATGGAACACCACAATACAATGCCATACGTTGATCTGGAATAAAAGCCATGCCCACGATTACAGTCATATTTAATCCGAAACAAAGAAGTGGCACAAACGGATACAACGGCGTTTTAAATTTCAAATCCTTAATATCCCCGCCTTGCTTTACGTACATTCTTCTACTAAGAAAATTTGATAAACCAATCGATGCCCAGACTAGTATTCCACCGAATCCTGCAATAGAAAGAAGCCATAAATAAACTGTATCCTCTGCATATATACCAGATAATAAAGAAAGACAACCAAAAATTGTACTTGTAAGTAATGCATAAATAGGAACACCCTTTTTAGATAACTTCCCAAAAATCGGACTAATCATCCCTTGCTTCGACATAGACCAAAGCATACGAGAAGTTGCATATAAGCCCGAATTTGCTACTGATAACACCGCTGTAATAATAACAAAGTTCATAATATCTGCGGCATACGGAATCCCAATTTTATCAAATACAACTACGAATGGACTTTCTACTAATCCCGCTTTTTCCCATGGGAATAACCCAGCGAGTATAAACATAGAAAGTATAAAGAAAATGAATATACGCCAAGCTGTATTTCTAATTGCTTTCGGAATGGTTTTCTCCGGGTTTTCACTCTCACCGGCCGTAATCCCAACAATTTCGGTCCCCTGGAAGGAGAAATTAACGGCAATCATGGTAATTAGAATCGCTTTCAGTCCATTTGGGAACAGTCCCCCGTGATCAGTAAAGTTTGAAAGCATCGGTGCTGCGTCATTTCCTTTCATATGTAAAAATCCAAACATCGCTGCCCCGCCTAAAATAATAAATGCAATAATTGTAATTACTTTAATGCCGGCAATCCAAAACTCAACCTCTGCAAAACTCCGTGAGGATAATGCATTAATCGAAAAAAGAAGGACTGCAAACACGACGCACCATATCCAAGATGGTACATGTGGAAACCAGCGCTTCATTAAAATACTTACTGCAATCAACTCAATCCCTATCGTAGCAGCCCAGTTTAACCATGACATCCAACCAACTACATAACCTACCGCAGGCGAAATATACTTTGTAGCATACATTTGATAAGATCCTGCATTCGGCATAGCAACAGCTAACTCTCCAAGACAAAGCATCGTTAAATACATAACAAAGCTCCCAACAAGATACGCTACAATCGCACCGCCTGGCCCTGCTTCATGAATTGTATAACCTGATCCTAAGAAAAGACCTGTGCCAATAACCCCTCCAAGTGCAATCATAAATATGTGTCGACTTTTTAGCTCTCGCTTTAACTCCTGATTTTGCTTTTCCATATGAGCCCCCTAGCAGAAATGTAAACGCTTTAAAAAATAATATAAAAAAATAAAGTGCATACTCATGATTACGATAGACTTGTAACAAGAGGGAGATTTTTCAAAAGAAAATCTCCCAATCCAAGGAAATACTATCACACGATAAATAGTTGTTACTAAAATTTTTTTATAATTTTCCACAATTGTTTAAAAGATCCTTAGAAAACGGTACATCATCCAGAAGGACTATATTAATCACTTCCTGTAATCAATAAATCATCCCTGACTGTTATTAATAATGTTTGCTCCGTGATAACTTGTCCTTCTTCTACTTCTAGCAATTCCACATAACCGCTGATTCCCACTTTAACTTCTACTTTCCGTTCATCCATTGTTTCAATTAAAGCTAATTTCTCCCACTCATATACGTAGGAACTTTCATTAATAAATAATTTTGTAACTCTGCCATAGCAAGGGCTGTACACGTTTTCTATTACTGTTTTCATCTTTTAAACCCCTCTTTCTTATTAAGTGCGCATGTAACTCTTTTCCCCACCTCCAAATTTATAAGATTCAACTACTATTCATGCAAGATATATACCAACCTAATTTCTTACTTAAGATTAAGAGATAGTACTGAAAAAATCTGAATTCCACGCAATATCTTTCTTCTCTTTTAAAGATTTTTCACCTTAAACACGCAAATTTTTTTTGCATACTCGCAAAAATTTTATTAAAATTAAGAAAAATCAGTCTTCATAAGGTATAACAAGGAGAAGATGAAACATGTATACAGAAGAAATCAATTTCAAAAAATTAGTTGAAATGAATATGCTATATGAAACTTTACTGAATGAAATTGATATTGGCATTCACATGATTAACGAAGAAGGTAAGACGATCATTTATAACCGCAAAATGATGGAGATTGAATCGATGGATCATAAAGATGTACTATATAAAAATCTTTTAGAAGTATTTGTTTTTGAAGAAAACCAGAATAGTACTCTTATAGGAGCATTAACACTTGGAAAAGCAAAGAAAAATATAAAACAGACTTATTTTAATAATAAGAGGCAAGAGATTACAACGATTAATGACACCTTCCCTATAGTGAAGAATGGAAAAATCAAGGGCGCTGTTGAAATCGTAAAAGAATTTCCTCCATTAAGGCAAACGAGTAAAGGAGGCGCGATTCGAGGGCATCATACGAAATTTACCTTCAATCATATAATAGGTAATTCAGGTGCGATTCAATCGGTTATTACAGAAGCAAAAAAAGTAACGCGTACCTCTTCCTCTATACTGATTGTGGGAGAAACAGGAACTGGAAAAGAACTATTTGCACAAAGTATTCATAATGAAAGTCAACGTGCTGGAAAACCTTTTATCTCACAAAATTGTGCTGCCATTCCTGAAACTTTAATGGAAAGCTTATTATTCGGTACGAATAAAGGAGCTTTTACAGGCGCAATCGATAAACCAGGCTTATTTGAAGAAGCCCATGGTGGAACTTTATTGTTAGATGAAATTAACTCGCTAAGCCCTGCACTTCAGGCCAAATTATTGCGGGCAATACAAGATAAAACAATACGAAGAATCGGCGGATCACAAGAAAAAGAAGTCGACGTTCGAATCATAACTACCATTAATGAAGATCCGATTGAAGCTATCACGCATAATCGCCTGCGAAAAGATTTATATTACAGACTAAGCGTCGTCACTTTATTTCTCCCACCTTTAAGACAGCGGAAAGAAGACATCTTACCGCTTCTTCATAGCTTTATTGAAAAATATAATATGCAGTTTGGTTTACGAGTACAAGGTGTGGATGACAGCGTAATAAATTTCTTCTATAAACACGATTGGCCCGGCAATATACGCGAATTAGAGCACATAATTGAAGGGGCTATGAACTTAATTGAAGATGAGGACGTTATTACAACATCCCATACCCCAGCTCGTTTTTATGAGCTAACAAAAAACGAATTCCCTATTCAACCTCCTCTAGCTAGATGGGAAACAGATAAATTAGATCATACATCGAAAACTTTAAAGAACACAATAAAAGAAATGGAAAGAGAATATATTATTCAAATTCTTAAAGAACATAATGGAAATATCTCGCAAGCCGCAAAATACTTAGGATTAAGTAGACAAAACTTGCAATATCGATTAAAAAAGTATGGGCTAAATACGTAATCTTAGAATGTTCTATAAGCACAAAAAATAAAGGCCGTTCCGAAAGGACGGTCTTTATTTTTTCCTAAAAATCAACCTTCTCCAAATACAACCCACTCGCATCCGCAAGACAATTAATTTGATTTCGTTGTTTCGCTTCTAAAATTTGTGGGATCACTTCAGCATCTAACTGACCTAATCCAACTTCTACTAACGCTCCAACGATTTTTCTCACCATATTGTGAAGAAATCCATTTCCGCTCACTCTAATTTGGATGAAACCTTCACTTTCCACGACATCGAGCATATATATTTCACGAACCATAGATTTTTTTTTAGATTTAGCATTAGAAAAAGCAGTAAAATCATGTGAACCAATTAAATATTGCGCTGCTTTTTGCATGTTTTCAATATTTAACTTTTTCCCAACATGCATGCTGTATTTACGCATAAATGGATTCGTATGTTCCTCATTCCAAATTTTATATAAATACGTCTTCGCTTTCGAATTGTAGCGAGCATGGAAACGTTCAGAGACTAACTCCACATCCTTAATACTAATATCGTTTGGTAAGTATTGATTTAAATACTTCTTAATTTTCGGTTCTGCTAATTTTTCATCGACCTTGAAGTTCGCTACTTGATTCAAAGCATGTACACCAGCATCTGTTCTGCTGCATCCCATGATTTCTATTTCGTGTCCAACCATTTCTGATAATACACTTTCGATTTTTCCTTGAATCGTATTATCATTATTTCCAAGACGTTGCCAGCCTTTATAGCGGCCGCCGTCATATTGAATTGTTAATTTGTAATTGTTCATTGTTTTCTGCTATTAAAAACATAGACATTTGCCTATTCATGTTTTTATTAACAGACTCACCGCCTTTCTTTTTCCGTTACATAAAACAAAAATTTTAAGCATTCTATGATATTTTTCGTAATCTTCTTTTCATAGTAACACAAGATAGCTCATTTAGTGTCTACTTCTGCCAATGTATTATGCGCATGAACTATACATATGAAATCAATAGTGTACAATCTAAGTCACGGACGCCACCCATGTTCCGTTAAAAACCTCCGTAGCTCTTCTTCAGACGGTACGTTTTTCTCCCATTCTTCACAATCATTTAGAAATTTCTCAGTATCATGGGCAACAGACAGTTCCTTCTTCCGAAACCTCACTGCTGCTTCCTCTACTTCACTAAGCCTCGTATATCCTTTTTCATGCCAGTCCCGTAAAATGCCCTTCACATAAAGTGAAACTTCCATCAGTGTGGGGGGGCTTTCCCCCCACTGATGGTTAGTTGAACCAATCGGGCTTTTACGGGCAGTTATCCCCCACCTACCTTCTTTGATTCTCTTTGAATCTTAAGGTGGGGTCTTACTGCCCGTTAATGCGGGATAAGCAAGCGTTCGCTTGTTATTTTCATAGGCAATCTGGAGTGCTTTCAATACAAGTTCATCTGACAGATCATCCATCCACGCATTCAGTTCCTCCATCGTATGTGGTGACAAGCTATCAAAGTTTTGTTCATAAAACGTGAATACATTACCTCCCAAATCAATTTCCCCATCTGTTTCACAGCTTTCGGCATCATCTTGAGGAACAGCTTGAGACTCTTCAACCGGCATACCAAAATGCTCCAATAACAGCGGAATGCTCAGCCCTTCCTCCAAACATTTTTGAAGAAACATATGTAAAAACTTTTTGCTTTTCACAGTCTTTAGCTCACGCAACACACATTTCTCGATGTTCGTGTTCGTAACTGGGTTATAGCGCACCCAGTTCTGGATGTATAGCTCCTTCGTTTCTGCATCATATAATATTTTTCCATAGTCAATAAACCGCTGCAGTAGCTTCTCAACAGTCTCCCGGTTATAGCCTGTTTCCATCTCCGCCAAACGCTTCGGCAACGGATAAATGCCGCATTGCGTCGTTTTAGAGCATGTCAGCAAGTATATGTAAAAGTATCGTTCCTCCGGCGTTAAGTCCAATACAAAATCATCCTGCCAAAAATTCACCTGTACATTCCGGTATACTGCCATATTGATCCCTCCCACCTTTTACGGCAAATATGAAATTGCCGTTTCCTTAATAGATATAAAGACAAGTGAGGAAATTGGGTAATTTAATTTTATAAAAAATTACTACTACGTTTTTATTTCTTTCGGGGAGATTCTTGTAGTAGTAGTTTTTTGTTTTGTTTTTGTAATGATTTATTACTTGTAAGGGGCTTGTAAGGGGCTTTTAAGGGGCTTTTAAGGGGCTTACAAGGGGGATGGAAGGGGCTATTCATTGTGAATCGAAAGAATTTAGCTATCATTTAAGAAGGATTTGGGGTATACAATACTATATGTCATTCTCTATGTGCTACAAAATAAGCCTGTTATATGTAGGACTGTTGTGTACATTTTATTGCCTTTCTCCCTTTTTTTCCTATCGCTAGGTTACGTTTAACGAGGCTGCAAAGTTCACTTTCGGTTATTGTAATTTATCGCGTCATTTGACTTTCACATTGTCATCGTATTTCAAATTGAAACACCTCTTGTCTTACCAAGGAGGTGCTCTTTCTTTCCTCATCTTACTTACTCTTAAGATATATTTCTAATTGATTAATACTCCTCAAACTTGTATGGATAATATATCCTAATTATATAATATAACTGCCTAAAAAAAGGATTAAAGAAGATAAATTATGTGAAACTTTATAATCCCTTTGGTTTATCTACTGGTTATTAACACGTTCATTCTATGAACAAAAATTCAAATTTGACCAACTCAATACTGTAAAATTTGGTAAAAAAAAAGTGAAAATTTAAGAATAATAAGGTACACTAATCATTGGTTTTGTTTTGGATGCAAAAACACTAGTTTAAAGTCGGTTGACTTTGATACTGGGATTATATTAGGTATGTGGAGGAAATATTTATGAACAACAACACAATAAATGAATCGGTTGAAGAAGTTGATAGAAAACGGGTAAACTCAAGCAAGCGTTTTAAAAATTGGAAGTTTATCACAGCGGGTGGCGTCGTTATAATTGCACTTCTAATTGGGGGAATGAGTTATTATCAGGCAACCCGTTTCAATTCACATGTTACGATTAATGACACAAAAGTCGGCGGTCTGACTGCTGATCAGGCAATGCAGAAATTAAAAGCATCTGGATTAGAGAACAAAGTCTATGTCGGCCAACAACAAATTTTAGATGAAAAAGATACGCAAACGGAACTTACGGAAGAAGATTTGCCTAAAGTTAAGAAACTATTAAAAAGCCAATGGACATTTTCCCCTTCCTCAAAGGAAAAAAATTATTCGCTGCTACCAGAAAAGGCGGATCAGTATCGAAGTAAAACAATGAAAAAACTTGTAGAAGAAAAGCTCTTATCTATGAATAAAGATTTAAAAGCGCCTCAAGATGCTATGGCGAAGCTCGAACAGGGCAAAGTTGTTATCTCAAAAAGCATTGATGGAAAACAGTATGATGTCGTTAGTCTATTAAAGGATTACGACAAGCAGAAGTATAAAAGTGAAATCCATCTGAAGCCTGTATACATACAGCCTATTAAAGAAAACAATCCTATTGTAAAAAAAGAAGAGAAAGCACTACAGGATCTTCTTCAACAAACCATTGATTATAAGGTACAGAATGAAGTTTACTCTTTAAAAGCTAAAGATCTAATTAAAAATGCCTCTATGTCAAAGGATATGAAGGTTACAATCGACGCGAGCGACATTAAGAACAAGATTACTGAAATTAATAATTCTAAATCAACATTAAATAAAGACTTCACATTTAAAACCCATTCTGGTTCGGTCATATCAGTAAAAGGACAAGGCTATGGCTGGGCAATAGATGTTGCAAAAGAAGCAAAACGAATCCAAGAAGCCTTCGAAAAAGGGGAAAAATCGCTTTCCGCTTCTAATATTTACGGAAATGGCTGGAATAAAGAAGGCATCGGTTATGAAACAACAGCGAATAATGGCATTGGAGACACGTATGCGGAAGTGTCGATTGCAGAACAGCAAATTTGGATCTACAAAGATGGAAATTTGGCAGTCACAACGAATGTAGTGACAGGTAAACATAGTACGAGTGAAGATACATCACCGGGTGTGTGGTATATCCTCTATAAACGATCACCGTACACACTCAAAGGCAGCGCAGTAGGTAAACCTGATTATTCCGTTAAGGTAGATTACTGGGCTCCGTTCACAAACGGCGGACAAGGGTTCCACGATGCTGGCTGGCGGACAAACTGGGCAAATAATGCCTATTTAACGGGAGGTTCAGGCGGATGTGTCAACCTCTCTCCTAGTGTTGCGAAAACCGTGTATGATAATCTCAGTACTTATGAACCGGTTGTCGTGTACTAGCTAATAGCAGTCTCTCAAGTATTTTCTTTATAAAAACAAAGAAGCAGGAAATCCTAAGTGATTTTCTGCTTCTTTGTTTTTATTATTTATGCTCCGTACTTCTCCTGTGCGGGGTGGAAAAACAGTTATATACTTAAACCTATTTACTTATAGTATTGTTCACCGTTGCACCTGCAACGGAGGCCATTTTATTTATTTAACAGTGCTCCAACAGAAGTCCCCTTCCTCAAGCACGTGTAGGGCATAGCCCAGGTGGTAGGGGGAATGAATGTTGGTCGTACATAGCACGAAGTTTCTATTTCCTTTTTATGTAACTTTGTGTATACTAGCAGAAAGGGGAACGTATATTCTGTTTTGTGTTTAGGAATCTGAAAAACTATATCGAAAAAAGGGGAAGGGGATGACAATGTTGCTAAGCCAAAAATACGAGATTTTCCCAACCAAAGAACAAAAAGAAACGTTAGATCGTTGGCTACAATATTGTCGTCAAACTTATAACTCTGCTCTTTTAGATAAACAAAGAAAATATAAGGAAAACAAACAATTGTATACACGTTCTGATATGCAAAAGCAACAAGTAATCGATAAGAGTGTTAAGGAGGGGTCATTCAACTTCCTTTATATATTCCCATGTTTCTCCTTTATCTTTTGATTGATAAAGTGCGCTACTATCGCCATTATAATCTCCGTCTGCTCCTTGTCCAACTAACATATTAAAAACTCCATCTTTCTCATAAGGCATACCTGGAGAATCAAAAGGACTTATTATAGACTGTGTATGATCTAATTTCACTTCATGAGGCGGATAATTTACTTTTTTAAAAGATAAGCCCCCATCATCTGTACGATATAACTCTCCCTCGTTACCAGAAGGTCTGACTGCTCCTAAAAATCCAAGTTTATCATTTATAAAGGTTATTCCTGATACACTACCAATTCCTCTGTTAAATGGGTCTGTATTTATAACCTCCCATGTTTTACCTCCATCAGTAGTCTTGCTTAGTGAATAAAAAGCACTACCTAATGCTTTCTCTGTCATATTTAGTTTATAACCAACTTCTTTTGATAGGTAAAACTGTTCCTTGCTATTCGTTAAATCTTGTTGCTTCTCTTTAGAACTCTTTTGATTTGGTTTACTCCAATTCGGGTCACCTATTAAGTTATATCTAGCCGGTACTAACTCTTTCTCTTTTCCAGGGACAAATATAGATACAGTGTATCCAATGATTTCAGAAGTTGCTTCTTTAAGATTATGCTCCGTACCATCCTCATTAATATTAATAATTCCCTCTGTATTGTATCCCCAATTCCTTTTTCCATAATAGACCAATTCATACTTACTTTCATTCCACTTACTAACTGTTTTCTTAACTGGAATAGCCTTAACCGTTTTAATTAGAGGTTCTACTAGTTTATCTTCATCATAATCAGGTTTTGCATATCCATTTCGTATTATAGTAATATCTTGTGACTTATTTTTATTATAAGTTATTAAGTAAGTTTCCTCTTTCCCATCAGCATTTTTCCCATAAACAAATGTATCAAACGCTGTGATTGTTCCATCTGAATGAAATGTAAGATCAAAATCAGTTGCCATATATAATTTCTTTGGCAAAGTATATTTTTTATTTATATCTTCAAAAATGCCTTCTACCCCATATTCATATATATTATTATGTTCAAATTTAACTGATCTTTCATTTTTTAATCTTTCTATAAACCATGCAAGTTTGCCTTCATAATTTGTTGCACTTTTATAAATCTTTACACCATAAAATGATGTGATTACAACAATAATGATAATAGAAATATATTTCCATGCATTTAAATTAATTAATTTTTTAGATTCATATTCTTTATCTTTTATAATTCTCATTGTCGTAAATGTAATTACAGATATAAAAAATACTATACATAATAATAAAATATAAATATTATAATTCATTCTTCCATACATACAGAATAAAGCTAACTCATAACAAAAAATCCAATATCCAATTATTAATATTGGGTTTGTTAATAATGATATAAGTATCCTTTTTGCATTTTGCTTAAATATAAAAATCACTCCTAATTAAATTAATTATATTTATCTATATTGAGTATACTTTGTTTTACCCAATATTTGTATAATCCTTTAATC
>NZ_JBFTMC010000018.1:0-54982 GCF_056396765.1 Bacillus sp. 05T22 | reverse complement strand
GTATTCGTGATGTCATAACCTTTTACTTCTGTTTGATATCCGTCTACTGCTTGTTCTTTTACTTCATACTTGTATGCCTTTCCTTCGGCATCGTATGCTGCTAAATCTTCAAATTCATATTTCCAGTCTGTTGCTTTGCTTACTTCTTGTGTCGCAACCACTTGATCATTTTGTAGTAAGTCTACTTTAATCATCTTCGGACGATCTTTCGCATTATCGTCTTTCCATGTTTTCGTTCCTTCTACTTTTGTTTGGCCTACTTTTGTATTCGTGATGTCATAACCTTTTACTTTTGATTCGTATCCGTCTACTGGTTGTTCTTTCACTTCATACTTGTAAGCTACTCCATTTTCATCATATGCCACTAAATCTTTAAACTCATACTTCCACTCTGTTGCTTTGCTTACTTCTTTCGTGTCAATCTCTTTGCCATTTTGTAGTAATTTTACTTTGATTGACTCTGGGCGATCTGATGCATTGTTATCGTTCCAAGTCTTCGTTCCTGAAACTGATGTCTTGCCTACTTTTGTATTCGTGATGTCGTAACCTTTTACTTCTGTTTGATATCCATCTACCGGTTGTTCTTTYACTTCATAYTTATATSCTTTKCCRTCTGCATYGTWTRCCACTAAATCTTTGAATTCATACTTCCAGCCTGTTGCTTCWSTTACTTCTTGTGTTGCGATCACTTGGCCATTTTGTAGTAAGTCTACTTTGATCATTACCGGACGATTTGTTGCGTTTCCGTCCTTCCACGTCTTCGTTCCTTCTACTTTTGTTGTTTGTACCACTTTTGTATTTGTAATGTCATAACCTTTTACTTCTGTTTGATATCCATCTACCGGTTGTTCTTTTACTTCATACTTATATGCATTTCCGTCTGTATCATATGCCGCTAAGTCTTTGAATTCATATTTCCAGCCTGTTGCTTCTGCTACTTCTTGTGTTGCGATCACTTTACCATTTTGTAGTAAGTCTACCTTAATCATCGTCGGGCGATCTTTCGCATTATCGCCTTTCCACGTCTTCGTTCCCAAAACAGATGTAGTTTTCACTTTATTCGGAATCGGCAACTCCACTCCATTTACATCACCTGATTTAACCTCGAAACTTACTTTTGCTTGAGGATCGAAATCAACATAGTCTGGAGCTGAAACCTCTTGCATATAATATTTACCCGGTTGTAAGTTAGGAATTTCAATTATCCCTTCGTTATTTGTTTTATATTCGCCCCCAACTTGTTCACCCGACTCTTTATACAACTTAAACGAAACATTCGGGATTACTTTTTCTTTATTTCCTTCAATATGTTTAACAATTTTTAGCGTTCCTTTTGGAACCTCATTACCTTCAGCACCACCACCAGCTGTCATATTTTCGACTGGGTAACTACCCGAGTCAGAAATTGGGTCTTTGTGCAGAACTTGGTAATCAATCGTATAATCATTCTTAAAAAACTCTTGCTTCTTTCCGGCTTCCGTTATAGTAGATGTATAACCAATCGAAAAGGAGGCAAGACGTGCTTTATCCTTATAAAGCACAACTTTAAATGATCTGTCACCAGTAAAGGTAATCGTTCCGTAACGTTGCTTTTCAAACTCTTGTAGCGTTAAAGATCGACGACCTATATCATCATCAATAATTATATAGAAACTATCCTTATTAAGTGTTTGACCTTCCTGTAAATTATCAGTCACAACAATATCGCGACTTAACTCTTCTTTATTTAAGTTTATATTCAAGAACCAACGTACTTCATTGTCCTTACCTGAGTTCATATCACCAGTTTTATAAAAAAACGGTCCCTTTCCAGGATCTGTACCACCACCACCGCTTGGACCGGTAATTGTTACAGATTGCTTATCTACATTTGTACCGAAATTGGTTTCAATCTCTTTCTTTTGATCCGTCCCTACATTAGCAGCTTCCACGTAAAAGTTTAAATACCCTTTAATATTTTGATGTGTACTCACTCTATCATTAAATGTACATACCACAGTACCTGCTGTGACTTTACAAGTACCATAGTCATCTAATGGAAACTCTCTATCTAATCCTTTTAATTCTGGAGGCAGCGTTAATGTTAGTTTGTCTCCGGGCTTCAGCCTAAGTCCATTTTTTTCACTGAAGTTTACAGTTACTTTAGTCCGTTCTGTGGTCTGTAGATTTGTTTTACCAATCTGAAAACTATCCACAAGTCCTGCTGTATTTAACTCTTGTGCATTTGCTATTATAGGCAGCAAACTCTGACCTATAGTAAACATAAAAATCATTATAATCGAAAAAATCGAAGTAACTCTTTTTAAATACATATTTTATACTATCCTCCCTATAAAATTAAATGTTGCTAGATTTTGGTACAAACATACTATGACAAAGATTCTATTATTCAATGTCATTAAGCTATTTTACTTAAATATGTTTGATAGCTATTATCATCCTTTTCTCTTTTTTCAACTCTTCTATTGTTTAGAAACTTGAAATTTGCTTTTTATATAGATTCATCTAATTTCTCCAACATATCTAAACCGTGTTATTTCTGGTCTATATTGTTTAACAAAAACAAATAAGGGAACGAACAAATTTTGATAAAGGAATTCAAAAAGCATTCACGACAAAACTCATGACAGTCATTCACTTTATTATGCCGGAGAGGTTACAAAGCTTCTTCATGCCTATCGCAAACGATTGCACAATACACAAAAACTTTCAGTGCGGACAAGTATGGACGAACTACTTCACAGCAAATATGTATTTGGCCAACTTACATACTTACCCTCCTGAAGAATAACAAGAAGTACAGCGTATAATCGAATTTAGCACACCAGCCAAAGAAGGTTACAGCTGTGACACATGCTAGGATACTCGTATTCTAAAGGATGTCATTGAAGATACGTTTTCTGTCATCATGAGTTGAGATGAAATCGGCCATATGTTAAAACGTTTTGTATTTAGGTACACAACCGACCTACACATCGAAACAAGTAGACAAGAAAAATAAGAAGCGTTCCAACGTCAGCGCTATATAATTAAAAACGCTCCGGATGAAGTATTGTTTGCCTATGAAGATGAAAGCCATATTCTCCAAATCTAAATACAGTGGAACAAATTTGGGGGTAAATAAAAAAGAGTGTGATTGGCAACTAATTTCATATGAATCGTGCAGAAATATGAAATTCAGCCTTTTCATTTTTGGAGTCTATAAATGAGTGTTGAGAAAAAGTAATTTGCCTAATGGATCTATGGCTATGTCGAAGAATTAAAATGAACTTATATATACATTTCACTTACTCGCTAAGAAGCGTTAGCTCTTCTAGGGCGACATTACATTTTAATGTTGAGAGATTTATATATAAGTGATGATAATAGCAAAACCGAGAAATTTATCTTCTTTCATCATTTTTATCAAATCATGAAAACTTTAGTTGGACTATATTATTTTAGACATAAAATCCCTAGTTTCTTGACTAGGTTGGAAGTTTTCAAGATTACTTACTAATTGTGTAGATACTTGGTTAGATAAAGTGTTAGTTTAGTATTTGACATATTTGTAACAATGTTGTTCACA
This sequence comes from Bacillus sp. 05T22, assembly GCF_056396765.1. NCBI lineage: Bacteria > Bacillati > Bacillota > Bacilli > Caryophanales > Bacillaceae > Bacillus > Bacillus sp. 05T22. The sequence continues at coordinate 51,414 of NZ_JBFTMC010000018.1, read as the reverse complement.
ACGATTACACCATTTCTTGATAACATTCCACCAACTAATACTACATGTACAGCTTTTTGATAATTTTACCCCCAACAACCTATTATTCTAGAATCATTCCCAAAAATCAATAGTTAATTGTTGGTTTTCTATTTTCACTTCATCACCATAACATATATTTGCCACATATATTTAGAATAGAAAACTGAAACAGAAAAAGAGATAGCTTTGCCATCTCTTTTTCTGCCCAGCTTCCCCTCATCAAGCCATACGTGAGGTTCTCCCCCATACGGCTTTTCAGTGGTCCGCTTTCTTTACCATCTCATCAGTCTATAGGCTGATGAGATGTTTTTATATCAACTTGTATATCACTTTTAAACAAAAATAAGCATCTTTTCTTTTGTCTATTACATTTTCTCAGGTGCAGATACACCAACTAATGCTAATGCATTTTGAAGTGTAATGCGTACTGCACGCATTAAGTCGTAACGAGCTTTACTTAATTCTAAGTTATCTTGGTTTAATACTTTTTCTGCATTGTAGAAGCTATGAAGCGCTGCTGCTAATTCAAACGCATAGTTTGTAATGCGGTGTGGCAGACGCTTTTGCGCTGCTTCTGCAACTGCTACTGGGAATTCACCCAGTTTTTTCAGTAAGTCTACTTCTTTTTCAGAAGCAACAAGTTTGTAATTGACATCTCCACCTGCAGTTAATCCAAGCTCTTCACCTTGACGAAGGATACTGCATACACGTGCATGAGCATATTGTGCATAGTATACAGGGTTTTCGTTAGATTTTGATACCGCTAAGTCCATATCAAAGTCTAAGTGAGAGTCACCGCTGCGCATTGCAAAGAAGTAACGCATTGCATCCACGCCCACTTCTTCCATAAGCTCACGAAGTGTAACAGCTTTACCTGTACGCTTACTCATTTTCATTTTTTCACCGTTTTGGTATAGTTGTACCATTTGGATAATTTCTACTTCTAATGTATCTTTATCATAACCAAGCGCTTGAATCGCTGCTTTCATACGCGGAATGTAACCGTGGTGGTCAGCACCCCAAATGTTGATTAATTTATCAAATCCGCGCTCCAATTTATCACGGTGATATGCGATATCTGGCGTTAAGTATGTGTAAGAACCATCATTTTTAATTAACACACGGTTTTTATCATCACCGTAAGTCATTGAGCGGAACCAAGTTGCGCCTTCTTCTTCAAAGATTTCATCGCGCTCTTTTAATACTGCAAGAGCTGCGTCAATTTTTCCGTTTTTGTATAATGATGTTTCAGAGAACCATACATCAAATTTCACACGGAAGCTTTCTAAGTCTTTTTGAAGTTTTGCTAATTCGTATTTTAAACCGTACTCACGGTAGAATTCATAGCTTTCTTTCTCATCAGCTTTTGCATAACGATCGCCAAACTCTTCAGCTAAACGTTGTCCGATTCCGATGATGTCTGCACCATGGTAACCGTCTTCTGGCATTTCTTTTTCTAACCCTAATGCTTGCATGTAACGAGCTTCGACAGAAAGCGCTAAATTATGAATTTGGTTACCAGCGTCATTAATGTAGTATTCACGAGATACATCGTATCCCGCTTTTGCTAATACGTTACATAATGTGTCACCTACTGCCGCACCACGTGCATGTCCTAAGTGAAGGTCACCTGTTGGGTTTGCAGATACGAACTCAACTTGTACTTTTTCACCTTTACCAGTGTTTGTTTCACCATAATTCGTTCCAGCTGTAACAATTGCCGGAATTAAGTCTGTTAAATACCTATTATCCATATAGAAGTTAATAAAACCAGGACCAGCAATTTCAATCTTTTCAATAGAAGCTTTTGCTTTATCGAAGTTCGCAATTAATTCCTCTGCAATCATACGAGGAGCTTTTTTTGCTACGCGCGCAAGCTGCATCGCCATGTTTGTAGAGAAATCACCATGCGTTTTATCTTTTGGAGATTCTAATACAACGTTTGGAATTTGTTCTTCTGTTGCTAATTCTGCTTTTAATACGGCAGCTTTAATTTCTTCTTTAATCAATTCTTTTACTTGTTCTAAAGAGTTCATTATTTTGCCTCCTTCAAATTAATCGTAATTGTATATCGGCCCGCTTCTTGTTCACTTAGAAGCAATGCGTACGTTAAAAAGAGTTGTCCTTTTTTCTTCTCGTCCGACCATTTAAAAAGAACGTTATCAGTTTTCGTTTGCAATGCAAACGTACCAAGTTCACTCGTATACGTACCAGTTGTCCATTCACCTTTCGCATGCGTCTGACGCATAGAAACAGCACCTGAACGCATAATGAGAACTTGTTCGCCTTGAATTTTAATGATTGTCTTTACTTCGCCTTGTTCGTTCGGCTCTTGAAATGTTACATATGTACCTTGACCTTTTACATAGTATTKACCATTTGCCTCAAAAGCAACGGTCTCCTTTCGTGCCCCTTCACGGATTTCTGTTACGAAATGAACGTGTACTGGCAAGCCTGCAAGTTGTTTCTCCACGTCTTGCACACCTTTCAATATGTTATAGATATTAAATAAACTTTATAATAAATCACTTTTCCTATCATATCAAAAAAAACCTATGTCTGTCTGCTGAAAAATCAGGAAAACCCTGTTTCGAAAAAACAATTTATAAAGATCTATCTCCTATGATAAAATATCTTTTAAATCTAAATTTTCTTTCATTAAAAGGAGTGCTCCAAATGATACCACCAAAGTTAAAACAAGGTGATGAAATTCGAGTCATTTCACCTTCTTGTAGTTTAAGTATTGTCTCAGATTATAATCGTGAGCTTGCTATGAAACGAATAACAGATATGGGATTTCGTGTTACATTTTCAAAAAATGCTGAAGAAATTGATCGTTTTGCTTCTTCTTCCGTTTCTTCTCGAGTTCAAGACCTCCATGAAGCTTTCGCAGACTCCAATGTAAAAGCAATCTTAACAACACTTGGAGGATATAATTCCAATGGGCTACTAAACCATATAAATTACGACTTAATTCGTAGCAATCCAAAAATTTTATGTGGTTATTCTGATATTACAGCTCTAGGCAATGCAATTTATGCAAAGACTGGTCTTATTACATATTCAGGTCCTCACTTTTCTTCTTTTGGAATGGAGAAAGGGCTCGATTATACGATAGATTACTTTTTAAAATGCATGACTTCTGAAGAGCCAATAGAAATACAACCTGCTGAAACGTGGAGCGATGATCCTTGGTATATTGACCAAGAAAATCGCACCTTCTTCCAAAATGAAGGGTATGTTTCTATACATGAAGGCGAAGCGGTTGGAGAAATTGTTGGTGGTAATATGAGTACCTTTAATTTACTACAAGGCACAGCATATATGCCGAGCTTACGAGATAAAATATTATTCTTAGAAGAAGATGCTCTCACAGGAAAAGCTACAGTTAAGACTTTTGATCGTTACTTACATTCTCTCATCCAACAACCAGATTTTAAACATATAAAAGGCATTGTAATTGGAAGACTACAAAAAGGATCTGAAGCTGCCATAGAAGATATCCAAGAAATGATTTATTCAAAACAGGAACTGTCCCATATCCCTATAATTGCAAATGCTAACTTTGGGCATACAACACCAATTTTTACCTTTCCAATTGGTGGGCGTGTGAAAATTGTTTCCAGTCAAAGACAAACAACTATTATACTTTTAACGCACTAAAAAAAGGAGCGGACGTTTCGCTCCTTTTACACTTTCTGTAATTGTTTTAAGGCTTTTTCTGGGATTTCCTCTTTTGAAATTTCAGCCCAGCCTTTTCCTTGCATGCCCTTAGCATAAATTTTTATAAAAGCACCTGAATGTAGCTGACGATTCACGATCTTTTTAATCGTTTGTTGCTTTCCATTCTCTGTATACCCTTTGAATGTATACAAATATTCATCGTCTATTTTCTCACCCTTATTTATAACTGCGTAATAATCTTGTATTTCTTTATTTGAAAAGAAGTTATCGACAAAAGCCTCTACACCTTCTGTTTTTGATTGTAAATAATATGCCGTACCACCTAAAAGAATGGTAAAGACGGCTAAAACTTTTATTACCAATTTCATATATGGCCTCCTGTTTATTCTTATCAGTCACATCTTTATATCTGTATTATACAGAAAAGGGCATACTATACACTATTGAAATGTATTACATTTTCCTTACACTATTGTAAGGAAAACGCTCGCAGTATTTTCGTAATAAAAAAATTTTCCGTTTAAACAACTTTTGTATTATTATTGAATAATACAAATTTTTATAAACAAAATTAAAAAGGGGACATTTTTCAAATGGCTATCTTACAAGGTTTAGCACTACTACTCGTTGTACTTTTTCTTTTTACACTGTTTAGCTTTCGTGCTCCTTACGGAATGAAAGCAATGGGGGCCCTGGCCAATGCTGCAATCGCAAGCTTTCTTATTGAAGCATTTCATCGATATATCGGTGGCGAAATGTTTCATAACAACTTTTTACAATCGGTTGGACAAGCTTCCGGTAGTATGAGCGGTGTCGCGGCTGCTATTTTAGTAGCACTCGCAATTGGTGTATCTCCTGTATATGCTGTTTTAATCGGTATCGCCACTAGTGGATTTGGTATTTTACCAGGATTTTTTGCTGGATATGTATGCGCCTTTGTCGTTAAATTTCTAGAAAAGAAATTGCCAGCTGGTGTAGAATTTCTTGCCATTTTATTCGTTGCAGCACCACTTTCTCGCGGAATGGCTATGCTTATGGACCCCATTGTAAATGCTACACTTGGAAAAATCGGCTCTATTATTTCAATCGCAACCACAGAAAGCCCAATTATTATGGGAATTATGCTTGGCGGACTCATAACAGTTATTTCTACATCTCCATTAAGCTCCATGGCGCTAACTGCTATGCTTGGATTAACAGGTTTACCAATGGCTATTGGTAGTCTTGCAGTAGCAGCCTCTGCTCCAATGAATTTTATTTTCTTTAAACGTTTAAAGATCTGTTCAAAGAAAGATACAATTGCTGTAGCAATTGAACCATTAACACAGGCCGATGTCGTAGCAGCAAATCCCATTCCAATCTATACGACAAACTTCGTTGGTGGTGCACTTGCTGGTATTATTACATCCTTATTCCAACTTGTAAACAATGCACCTGGTACAGCATCACCAATTCCTGGTCTCCTTGTCCTCTTTGGATTCAATGATGTAATGAAAGTAGCCATTGCAGCTATATTATGTGGAATCGTGACCACAATTATTGGTTATATCGGAACAATTATTTTCCGCAAGTATCCAATTCGTTCCGCTGATGAAATTCGCGGAATCGCTTCGGAAGAAAAAGTTGCATAAGAAAAAGGAGCTAGTTCCACCAGGTCGGACTAGCTCCTTTTTTCTTATACGTACTTTGTAAACGGATGTTGAATTTTGCAGAAGCGTCGATATATGGATGCTACGAGCCGGCTTCCGCTTTTATTTTATCCAGCTACAGCGGCTAGAATGCTCGGTGGCTTCGCTTCCGTTTTTACTTTATCCAGCTGCGCCAGCTAGAATCTCTGGCCATTTCACACTCTCGGTCGAAGCCAAAAGCGTTTCTCGGTCGAGTGCTCCAATGACCTGCGATTCTGAGCAAGCTGCCTCTGCTTTTACTTCACCCAACCAAGAAGCATTTCCCGCACGAATTTGCTTGCTGCGATCGGTGTTTGATCACTATGATCATAGACTGGAGCTACTTCTACTAAGTCTGCTCCAACTACTTTTATATTTGAATTTGCAATTGCTACGATGGAATCTAATAATTCTTTAGATGTGATACCACCAGCTTCTAATGTTCCTGTTCCAGGAGCATGTGCTGGATCTAACACGTCAATGTCAATTGTGACATAAACTGGGCGCCCTGCAAGCTTTGGTAATACTTCTTTCAACGGTTCTAATACGTCAAATTTGTATAGGTTCATGCCCACTTCTTTTGCCCATTCGAATTCTTCTTTCATTCCAGAACGAATTCCGAAAGAATATACGTTTTCCGGACCAATTAAATCGCACACTTTACGGATGGGCGTAGAGTGAGATAAAGGCTCCCCTTCATATGACTCACGCAAATCAGTATGAGCATCCATATGAATGATTGCTAAATCCGGATATTTTTTTGCCATTGCCTTAAAAATTGGCCAAGACACTAGGTGCTCACCGCCAAGACCTAGTGGAAACTTACCGGCATCTAATAGTTTTGTTACATATTCTTCAATCATGTCTATACTGCGTTGTGGATTTCCGAATGGTAGCGGAATATCACCAGCATCAAAATATTTTACATCTTCTAGTTCACGATCTAAATATGGACTGTACTCTTCTAGTCCAATCGATACTTCACGAATACGTGCAGGACCAAAACGAGAGCCTGGACGGTAACTTACTGTCCAATCCATTGGCATCCCATAAATTACTGCCTCTGCATCTTCAAAACTTGGATGACTTTTAATAAATACTTTACCTGAATAAGCTTCATCAAAACGCATACTCTTTTCCTCCTTATGTGGAACTTAAGGTATCCCAACCTTTCATTATTTCTCAAATTTGGAGTGCTACACTCCTCTTTCTCGATTTACCTCAATCTTCTTTTAGCGATAGAAGATTATTTTATTATAATAGCGTCAGTAGCTAGCATGTCCGTTCTATCGCACACCTTGAATGAGCCGCTTCCGCTTTTCTTTTGTCCAGCTACAGCGGCTAGAACGCTCGGTGGCTTCGCTTCTTCCTGCGAGGCAAAAGACGCCTCTACGTCTGAAGCTCCATCCCCCCTCCCATTCTGAACGAGCCGCTTCCGCTTTTAATTATTATTTAATTAAGTCCCCAACAAACTTCGGTAATACGAATGCTGCTTTATGCAGTTCTTTTGTGTAATATTTCGTTTCGATTTCGTGGAAACGATCTTCGCTTACTTCTAATGGGTCATATTCTTTAGATCCAATTGTAAATGTCCACATTCCACTTGGGTATGTTGGGATATTCGCTGTGTATAAACGTGTAATTGGGAAGATTTCTTTTACGTCTTTAAACACAGTTGAAATTAATTCTGGTGTAAACCAAGGGTTATCCGTTTGAGCAACGAAAATCCCATCTGCTTTTAACGCCTTTGAAATCCCAGCGTAGAATCCTTTTGTAAATAGGTTTACTGCTGGTCCTACTGGCTCTGTAGAGTCAACCATAATTACATCGTACTCATTTTCGCTTTCTGCGATGTGTAGGAAACCGTCTCCTACTTTCACTTCAACACGCTCGTTATCTAACGCACCTGCAATCGATGGTAAGTACTGTTTAGAGTACTCGATTACTTTACCATCGATTTCAACAAGTGTTGCTTTCTTTACGCTTGGGTGCTTTAATACTTCACGGATTACACCACCATCACCACCGCCAACAACTAATACGTTCTCAGGGTTTGGATGTGTAAATAAAGGTACGTGTGCTACCATTTCGTGATACACAAACTCGTCCTTCTCTGTTGTCATAACCATGCCATCTAAAATAAGCATGTTTCCAAACTCTTCTGTCTCAACCATATCAAGCTTTTGAAATTCTGTTTGCTCCGTATGTAATGTGCGGTTAATACGCGCCGTAATTCCAAAATGTTTTGTTTGTTTTTCAGTGAACCATAGTTCCATCGTACAATCACGCCTTTCATTGCAAATTTATAATAGGGACATCATTAATGTCCCCTAACAAAAATAAAACAAAACATACAAAATGTATAGTTAAAAGTACAAAAATACCGAAAATATATTTTGGTAAAAGTATTTTTATTCATATATTATTTAAACACTATATTTAATAACAAAGAAAACCCTTTCTTAAGAAAGGGTTTCTGATTCTAATTTAGAACCTTCTCGAACAGGAATCAAAATCATAACACAACCAACTAATACAACAATTCCCCCAACTAAAAATGGACTTTGCGGTGAAATCGCATGGCCGATAATTCCTGATAAAATTGGTGCAATTGCCCCGCCAAGCCAACGAACGAAATTGTATACACCGGACGTAATAGATCTTTCATAAGGTGAAATATCCATGACATAGCTTGTATATAAAGCGTTATTTAGTCCCGATGCTAATCCAGATAAGACGATAAGAACAATTTGTAACCACATAACTTTAACAAAAAATAATGCGATTAGCAGAATTGCAAATACAAGTAAGCTAAATCGTAACAATGCTTTCGGTTCATATTTCCCTTCTAATTTATGCGCTAATATTGCAGATCCATATGCTAAAGCAAGTCCCCAGCCGCAAAATACGAAACCTAACTGAATTGCCGATAAATGCATAATAAGTGGTGAATATGCTAATACAACGAAAAATCCGTAATAATATAACATACCTGAAATTGCACCTTGCATAAACGGTTTATACTTAATAAGGTTAAGTAATTCCCCCACTCCAGCTGCTTTTCGCTGTACTTTTCGCTCCGGCTCTTTTACAAAAAAGAAAACAAGAATAAATGCTAATAAAATTAAAAAACTTGTCGCAAAAAATGGGTAACGCCAAGAATGTCCTCCTAATAGTCCTCCTAATAATGGTCCACCGGCCATCCCTAAACCAATCGCAGCTTCATATAAACCAACCGCTTCATGTACTTCTTTACTAAGAGCAATTAATAATGTCATCGCTGTTGCGAAAAACATCGCATTACCTAGCCCCCAGCCAGCGCGGAAAATAGATAACTGGGCAATCGTTTGTGATATACCACATATAAAAGCAAATACAGTTACAATTGATAAACCAATTGTCATCATTCTCTTATCACCAAACCGTGCTGCGAATAAACCAGCTGGTAGCATCATAATTGCCATCGTTAAAATATAGGCTGTAAATAACATCTCCACTTGCCAATGCGTTGCCCCTATCTTCTCAGCGATAATCGGCAAAATAGGATCGACTACTCCGATGCCTGAAAAGGCAAGAAACGTAGCCAGTACTGTAATCAATCTCCCCAACTTTTGTTTGCTCTCCATATTCATTACTCTCCTTTTGTGTCCTCCAAGAATTTACGTGCACGCCCTAAACTATTCTCTAATTCTGCTTTCACGCGCTCCATTTGTTTCATTTTTGTATCTAGCGTTTGCACTTGGTTCTCAAGCATATCCTTAATTTCTTGAATCACTTCACGGTCACGTGGATTGTCACTATTTCGTCTTTGTTCCATGCGTTCTTTTAATGATAAGAAATGCTGCATTTCTTGAAGTGTGATTCCTAATACTTCTTTCGCTTCTACAATCTTTTTAATACGTACAATATCCTCATCTGTATAAAGACGAATATTCCCTTCGCTACGCTCCGGCGGATGAATTAAACCAATTTCCTCATAATAACGAAGTGTACGTTTTGTTAATCCAACTAGCTTCGTTACCTCATCAATCTTRTACATGTTTATTCCTCCCCTCATCACATTATTACATTTTACGTTAACGTTAACTTTTATGCAAGTGTTATACTTTTGTAAATATTTGGCATATGGATTGTATTTTTCTCGCCGCAGTTTCATAATGGAAGAAATGAACTCATAAGGAGATTTTCAGATGAAAAAACCACTTATTTTTGCCCATCGCGGAGTTAAAGGAACACATCCGGAGAATACAATGATTGCTTTCCAAGAAGCAGAGCGTGTTGGTGCCCACGGCATTGAACTTGATGTTCACCTTTCGAAAGATGGTGAGATTGTTGTGATTCACGATGAAACTGTTGATCGCACAACAAGTGGAATTGGACTTGTTTCTGAAAAAACAGTAGCGGAATTACAAGCGCTTGATGCTGGTAGCCATAAAAGCCCTACTTTTAACGAAGCAAAGATTCCAACTTTACGTGAAGTATTCATTTGGCTCTCTACAACAAATTTACAACTTAATATTGAATTAAAAACAGACGTAATCCACTATCCAGGTATCGAAGAAAAGGTTGTCGACCTCGTTCGTGAATATCATCTTTCAAACCAAATTATATTCTCATCTTTTAACCATGATTCCGTTTCCCTACTCGCGGAAATTGCACCTGAAATTCCAAGAGCTATTTTATACGATGAACCACTCAGTGATCCAATTGCTGAAGCCAAGAAAAGGGAGGCGTCCGGATTACACCCAAATTTTCAGCTACTAACAAAAGAATTTGTCCAAACTGCACAGCAGCAAGGCTATGTTTTCCGTCCCTATACAATCAACGAAAATAAAGACTTACAAACAATGATCGATTACGGTGTAGATGTAATTATTACGGATTGGCCAATACGCGCTTTTGAGCTTCTTTCTTAATTGAAAGGGCTCTTTTTCATTTTGTGTTTAAAATACGAAAAAACCCTCAATACTAATAAAAGTATACGATGAGGGGATGAAAAAGATGGATCAAACTGTGAATCCAAAACTTGAAAAATATAAACGTCTTTTCTTCACCGCACTTTTTTCATGTGTTCTTTTTTTCGTTTTTTCGTTTTTTATCATCATCATAGTAGCAAAGATTATGGGGCCGCCTTCCATCGCTGTTCCGCAAACAAGCACCTTTTATGCCAATGATGATACTGTAATAGGTCAAAGCAATGGGATGAAAAAGCGCTATAACGTATCTCTCGACCAAATCTCTCCTTATGCGAGAGAAGCGACACTCTCTATTGAAGACCATCGATTCTATGATCACCATGGCTTCGATATAAAAAGAATTGCTGGTGCAATCATTGCAGATATAAAAGCAATGGCAAAGGTCCAAGGTGCTAGTACGATTACGCAGCAATATGCCCGCAATCTATATTTAGATCATGATAAAACTTGGAAACGAAAAGCGTTAGAAGCAATATATACCATTCGTCTTGAGGTTAATTACAGCAAGAATCATATTTTAGAAGGATATTTAAATACGATTTATTACGGACACGGCGCTTATGGTATTGAAGCCGCTTCCCGTCTTTACTTTAATAAATCTGCTAGTGACTTGACATTAGCGGAGGCAAGTATGTTAGCTGGTATCCCAAAAGGCCCTAGCGTATATTCTCCCTATTTAAAGGAGGAACGAGCAAAAACAAGACAATCAATCATTTTAGATGAAATGGTAGAACAGGGTTATATTACGAAAGGGCAATCTTCCTCTGCCAAAAAGGAAAAGCTTACATTTGCTTCATTAGAAACAAAAGAAGTCGCAGAAATAGCACCTTATTTCCAACACGCTGTACACTCCTCTCTCCTGCATGATATTGGACTCGATGAGCAAACATTACAACGCGGTGGATTCCATATTTACACAACACTAGACCCAAAACTACAAACAATAGCCGAGCAATCTGTAAAAGATACGATTCCAGAAACAACTAATATACAAACGGCTCTTGTCTCAATGAATCCGAAAACAGGAGAAGTAGCAGCTCTTGTTGGTGGAAAAGATTATAAAGAAAGTCAATTTAACCGAGCGATTCAGGCATCTCGCCAACCAGGATCCACCTTTAAACCTTTTTTATATTATGCTGCACTCGAAAAAGGATTTACACCAGCGACTCGCTTAAAAAGCGAATATACAGTATTTACATTAGGCGATGGTGTTTCTAAATATAAACCGAAAAATTATAAAGACTACTATGCCGATGATTTTGTGACGATGGCGCAAGCTCTTGCAGTATCAGATAACGTATATGCCGTGAAAACACATTTATTTTTAGGAGAGGACTCTTTAGCAAAAACCGCTAAACAATTTGGGATTACAAGTTCATTAAAAGATGTACCATCCCTTGCCCTTGGTACGTCTCCTGTAAAACCAATTGAAATGGTAGGTGCGTACAGTATGTTTGCCAATGGGGGAAAACAAGTAAAACCAACCTTTATTCGCCGCGTTGTCGATCATGAAGGGAATATTTTATATGATGCACATTTAGAAAGTAAACAAGTGCTCGATAAAAATAATACGTTTGTAATGGAAGAAATGATGACAGGAATGTTCAATAAAAAACTAAGTGGGTATGCTTCTGTTACAGGACAATCCCTGCTTCCAAAACTATCACGTACGTATGCAGGAAAATCTGGTTCCACAGAAACAGATAGCTGGATGATCGGCTTCACTCCGCAAATAGTAACAGGTGTATGGGTCGGATACGATCAGCCAAAACCCATCACAAACCCGGCAGAACAAGGCTACGCAAAAAAAATATGGGCTATTGCGATGGAAAAAGGACTAGAGGGTCAGCCTAAAAAGGAATTCAAGCAACCAAGTGATATTATTGCTGTAAATGTCAATCCTGAAAATGGAAAAATCGCAACGAAAGGATGTCCTGTTTCCGTGAAAATGTATTTTGCAAAAGGAACAGAACCGACTGAATATTGCATGGATCATATTGATGATAAAGAAGAATTCGAGAAGGCTAGCAAAGAGAAGAAAAAAGAGAGCTGGTGGAAAAAATACTTTCCATGGTAAATACTTATCGTATTTGTAGCATCAATATATCGGTGCTTCGACACAACATATCGACGTTCCGACAATATACGACATAAAGAGAAATACTACCATACCCCAAAAACACCAAAGGCTACCAGAGTTTCTCCTGGTAGCCTTAAAATTATTCTCCTAATAATGCATGACGCAATTCTTCACTAGACTCGTTCCAAATTGCTTCATTATGCTCTTTTAAGAATGTACCAAGCACCTTCTTAGATGGTTCATCCATATGGTCAACCATAATGTAACGTTTTAATGATTTATCCATCTTATTCACGTGCTCTGGAAGTGATTTATAACCACGGCGAATTTCACGATCAACTGTCATTTCACAAGCTGTTACACCTGCATAGTAAGCACCTTTTGCCGTTCTCTCAATTGTTACCCACACAAGCCAATACGGTTTTCCATTTGGAACTTCATCTTTATTTGTTAAAAACTTAATCCCTTTTTCCACAGTACTACGCGCGTGCATTGCCCCAATATCAACGAATGCATTTTGCTCAATTACATCTACAAAAACAGGTGAAATATTTTCTAAGCTCAGCGCTCCAACACCGAAACCACCATGTCCATCTGTCGAATCGTTCTTCACAATATTAAAACCGATTTTTTTCTTTTTCTCTGTCATATGTAAACTCCTCCTCACTCATGTATTACATTAGCCCAAATATAGGTGCAATAATACTTTGTAAAAATCCTAGTACGTGCGGGATTACTACACTGAAAATTGGTTGAATTGTATAACGGTCAAGCGGTGTAATAACAAGAATCAATAAAGCAATTGCTCCATATTTCTCATATTGCGTCATTTTCGCACGAACATTTGCCGGTGCTAAGTCTTCAATTACACGATATCCATCCAGCGGTGGAATCGGTAATAAGTTGAAAACAAATAAAACGATATTAAGAACAATAAAGATTTGGAAGAATTGACCTAATGTATCCGCCACTGCAAATGGGATGGCATCTAGTACTCCAAACTTTAACAAACTGTACCAAATGATTAAACCGATAGCACTTAAGATTAGGTTACTAATCGGTCCTGCAATAGAAACTAGTACACCAGCAAGACGCGGTCTTTTAAAGTTATAAGGGTTAACAGGTACCGGACGTGCCCAACCGAACCCAAGAATTAATACTGCAATCATTCCGATCGGGTCTAAATGAGACATTGGTGATAAAGTTAAACGCCCCTGCCTTTTCGCTGTATCATCACCAAACTTATATGCAACATATGCATGTGCAAATTCATGCATAGACAACGCGATAATAATAGCCATTGCTACCAGTGGAATTTGGTGCAGTGGATATCTAAATAACTGATCCATACTTCATCTCCTCTTCATTATGTCAAAAAAAGAAAATATTTGTTTTTCCGATTGTTCTTCCCTAGAATCCGTTATAATAAGATTGTAACTTACATAAAAGGAGCGATTGTACATGCCATACGTAACAGTGAAAATGCTAGAAGGACGCACAGAAGAACAAAAGAAAGCTCTTGCTGAGAAAGTAACAACAGCAGTAAGCGAAACAACTGGTGCTCCAGAAGAAAACATCGTTGTTTTCATCGAAGAAATGTCTAAAAATCATTATGCAGTTGGCGGAAAACGCTTAAGCGACAAATAATTTCAGTTTTCTTTACTAAGAAGCAGTCCTATGACTGCTTCTTATTTCTTTCCTTCTAATAACTCAATAATTTTCTCTTTATATTTTCCTTTTCTTCCATCTTCATAGATTAAATCATGTGGATAGAAAAGTTTTTGATCCCTTCTCTTCTTACCAGTAATCGCTTCTACAATATCAGATTCACGCGAAAGCTCTCTGAGATCTCCATTTGGCATAAGAAGTAAGATTGGAAGCCGCTCTTCTTCTTCTCCAGCACGGTAAAAGTCATACGGTAAGTCCGATGTTGAATCAACAACTAAATAGTACTCTGGATCGAGTCCAATCTTTTTAAATAAACTACTTAATTCCATCCAATTATCTAAACCATGATTCTCTGTAAATTCTACATATTTAAAGAGATTTCGATTCATAAAACGGCGACATAAATCACTTAGAATTTGGTCATCTTCATCTTGCCATACCTGGAAATAATAATACATTACATTCTCGTCTAGCTTTAAATAATCCTCTACTGTTACCTCTTCTTCAAATAAAGAATAGAAATGAACAGGATGATACTTAAATGTATAATACTGCTCATGCAATGTTTTCGCACGGTGTAAAATCTTTGTTAAAATAACTTCTGCACTGCGCGTTACCGGATGGAAATACACTTGCCAGTACATTTGATAGCGACTCATAATATAATGCTCAACAGCGTGCATACCGCTATTTTTAATTACTACTTGATTTCCGTATGGGCGCATGACACGCAATATACGTTCCATATCAAAATTCCCGTACTTCACACCAGTAAAATAGGCATCTCTTAATAAATAATCCATACGATCTGCATCAATTTGACTAGAGATCATACTAATTGCTAATTTATTATCAGACGTTTTCGCAATAACATCTGCTACTTTTTGTGGAAACTCTCGGTCTACGCGGCCGAGTACATCATTGATTTCCGTATCACTAACAATAATTTTTTGTGTGAACTTCTCATGATCTAATGAAAAAACTTTTTCAAAGGAGTGTGAGAACGGACCATGTCCAACATCATGCAAGAGCGCTGCACATAAACATAATAATCTATCTTCTGCATTCCAATTTGGTCTGCCATCAAACACATCATCAATCATACGACGAATAATCTCATATACACCTAATGAATGAGTAAAGCGACTATGTTCCGCACCATGAAATGTAAAAAATGTCGTTCCAAGCTGCTTAATACGGCGCAAACGTTGAAATTCCTTCGTTCCGATTAAATCCCAAATTACGCGATCACGCACGTGTACATATTTATGTACTGGGTCTTTAAACACTTTTGTTTCGCTGAGTTTGTCGTTTAAATATACCATATTGACACCCTCCTTCCTTACTACATTCTTATCTTTATTATAAACGAAAGGCTATAGAAATGCATAAAATTCCCCTATATACAGAAAAATCACCTTCGCCAAAGCGAAAGTGATTTTTCTGTATATATTATTTTCCTAAAACGAACTCAGCAATTTCGTCTAAGATCATTTCTTTACCAAGTGGGAAGTACCCTTTGTTTAGGTCTTCGTTTTTGATTGTGAATACGTGGTTGTTCTTAACAGCGTTCATGTTTTTCCAAATTGTTTCTTCTTGGAATTCTTTTAAGCGCTGAGAACCATCACCAGTTGTAAATACGAATAAGTAGTCTGGGTTGTAATCAATTAAAGCTTCTTTTTGTACTTGTACTAGCGGTTTATCAGTTGGTGTACCTTGAACAGCTGGTAATTTTAAATCTTTAAAGAGTACGCTACCGTAACCGTAGTCACCGTATACACGGAATGCATTTGGATATGYAGCCATCTTCATGAACTTCGCATCACCAGTTTTTGCAACGATTTTATCGTGTAATTTACTTGCTTTTTCATCATACTCCTTGAACCATGCAGTTGTTTCTTTTTCTTTACCGAAGATTTTACCTAGTTCTTCAAACTTTGGACGCCATTGATCTAATGGAGTTTTTAACATAACTGTTGGTGCAATTTTAGATAATTGATCATAAATTTTTTCTTGGCGGTTGTTCACAAGAATTAAATCTGGTTTTGCAGCAGCTACTGCTTCAATGTTAATTTTATCGCCCCATGCAGAGCCAACTGGCTTTACATCTTTTAATTTATCTGCAATATGTGCATCGATTTTCTCTTGAGACGTATTTGCAGTAATGATTGGTTTCATTCCAAAGATTAATAATTCTTCTGTTGAACCACTAAGGTCAGCAATTTTCTTTGGATTTGCAGGAATTTTAATTTCCCCTTTTGCATGTTGTACAGTGCGCTCTTCAACTTTCGCATCTGCTTTCTTTTCTTCTTTCTTATCAGAAGAACAAGCTGCAAATAGTACAGAAGTAACTACTAGTACCATTGCTAGTAACGTCGCTTTGAATTTCTTCATATTCCCACTCCTTCTGGATGTATTTCTCTTATAAGCTACATATCACTATAAGAAACTACAACCAACAATTTATTAATATATATTTATTAATCGTTGTATGTAACCCGTTCTAACGAGCGTTCAACTTCCCAGCTCGAATGAGAAGCTCAACGGCCATTAGAATCCCCCTCCCCTCTATCAAAGTAAGAGGGGGAGATTCCATCTATGCTTTCTTACGTAACTGATTATTAATCATCATTAAATCGTATGTTAAACAAATTGGTTTACAGTTTACAGGACATGGAACAATTTGTGCTTCTATTTCAAACACATTGCGAAGCGTTTCACTTGTCATTACTTCATCTGGTGTCCCTTGCTTCATTAACTTACCAGCTTTCAAAGCAACCATATGATCTGAAAAACGAGAAGCATGGTTTAAATCATGAATAACCATGACAATTGTGCGGCCTTCTTCTTGATTTAATTTTTTTAATAAATTTAATACTTCCAGTTGGTGAGCCATATCTAAGTATGTTGTTGGTTCGTCTAGTACGAGTAAATTCGTACCTTGCGCAAGAGCCATTGCAATCCAAACGCGTTGACGTTGACCACCCGATAAGGCTTCTGCTGGACGATTCGCAAATTCTGTCATCCCTGTTACCTCAAGTGCCCAGTGGATGTAGCGATAATCTTCTTCCTTCAACGTGCCAAACCCTTTTTGATGAGGGAAACGGCCATAAGAAACAAGTTCAAACACAGTAAGACCAGTTGGCACTTCTGCAGTTTGTGGCAAAATCGCCATTTTCTTTGCGATTTCTTTTGTTGGCTGTTTCTCAATTGCTTTTCCATCTAGGTAAACAGTACCTCGTTTTGCTTTCAAAATACGAGAAGCTGTTTTTAACAATGTGGATTTTCCGCATCCATTCGGCCCAATAATTGTTGTAATTTTCCCTTCTGGAATTTCAACTGACAATCCATCAATAATTAATCCTTCATTATAACCAACAGATACCGAATCAACCGCTAAAGTTGCCATACAAAATGCCTCCCTTTATTTTGTTCTCATAAGTAAATAAATGAAATACGGTGCACCAATTACAGAAATAACAAGACCGACCGGTATTTCTGATGTCGTTAACACACTTCGTGAAATTAAATCTGCAAATAACAGCAAGAGCGTTCCAATTAATGCCGCTGTAGGCAACATAATTTGATGCTTTCCGCCAACGAGKCGTCTYGCTAAATGCGGTGCCATTAAACCAATAAAACCAATTCCACCAGCAACCGCAACAGATGCTCCCGCTAAACAAACAGCAATGAATAATAATTTACGTCTTTCTTTCTCTACGTTTACACCAAGTCCAACTGCCGCTGCATCTCCTAAATTCATTACATTTAACACATGCGCTTTCCGAATCGCAATTGGTAAAAAGATGAGCATCCATGGAAGTACGCTTAATACGAATTTCCAATCTGTTCCCCATAAACTTCCCGCTAACCAAATCGTTGCAAAACGGAAATCATTCGATGTCATTTTCATTGAAAAAATTAAGCTAACAGCGCTAAACCCAGCTGCTACTGCAATACCGACAAGTATTAAACGAGTTGATGAAACGCCGTTCTTCCATGCCAGTGCATAAATGATAACTGCTGCTAACACTGCACCAACTAATGCAAAGAATGGAAGAATGAATACAGATAGAAGTGTACCCGTCCCGACTTTTCCAAAAAAGAAATATACGAAAACAACAACTGTCAATCCCGCCCCGGCATTAATACCAATAATTCCAGGATCAGCAAGTGGATTTCGTGATAATCCTTGCATAATGGCACCGGATACCGCTAACGCTGAACCAACTAAGATGGCAATAACCATACGTGGCATACGAAATTCGAATAAAATAACGGACTGATCTTCTGCTCCTAGCCCGACCAATGACTTTAACACATCCATTGGTGGAATTTTAAACGTTCCTGTATTTAAACTAATAAGGAATACTGAAAAGATTAATCCAGCTAAAATCGTTACAATTGAAATGTTCTTTTTTGTTAAGACGCTTGTTCTCACATTTTTCCTCTCCCTTCATTACGTGCTAAGTAGAGGAAGAATGGAACGCCAATTAGTGCTGTAATCGCACCGATTGGTGTTTCAAACGGCGGATTAATAATACGAGATAACATATCCGCACATTCAATTAACAATCCGCCTAATATAGCAGAACATGGAATAACCCATCTATAATCTGAACCGACAAGAAAACGTGTCATATGGGGGATTACAAGCCCAACAAACCCAACGGATCCTGCCATAGATACAGCTGAACCTGTTAAAACAAGAACAAGTACAGTTCCGATAAATTTAATTAATGTTGTATTTTGTCCAAGTCCAATCGCAATTTCTTCACCGAAACTTAAGATTGTAATGTACCTGGACATCATAATCGCAATAACGAGACAAATAAGTCCAATCGGCAATAGCATATCAATGCTTTGCCATTTCACACCAGCAACACCGCCTGCATTCCACATACTCACCTCTTGAGCAAGATTGAAATACAAAGCGATTCCAGATGAAATAGCCCCAAGTAAAGCACTAATTGCCGCTCCAGCTAGCGCTAACTTAACAGGTGTTAATCCTCCTGGTGAAGAAGCTCCAATGCCGTATACAATACTTGCACCAAATGCTGCTCCAACAAAAGAAGCGATAACAAACATTAAATACGGTGAATTTGGAAAAAACGCATACATAATTGCAATTCCAAACACAGCCCCATCAGTAATCCCCATTAATGATGGAGATGCGAGCGGGTTTCGCGTCATTCCTTGCATAATGGCACCGGATACCGCTAAAAACGCACCAGCAACAACACCGCCAATTGCTCTAGGCATGCGCAGCTCCCAAATCACATTATGATGTGTCAAAGAATCATCAAACTGAAAGACAGCTTGCCATACAGTCTTTAAACTAATATCCGCTGCACCAAATGAAATTGAAGTTGCCATACTTAAAGCTAATAAAATTGTTCCCGCTATTAAAATAATAGAAGCAATAAGCGGTCTGCTCCTAATCTCTTTCACATTTACTTCTTGTTGTTCTATACTCCTCGCACTAGCTTCCATCCCTCAACCATCCTAACCAACAACATATATTTAACAAAATGAGATTTATTCTCAAGAAACAGCAAAAAGAAAATTGGGTGTATCCACCCTTGTGATAATGATTATCAGAATCACACTTTCTATTCTACCTACCGTTACAAAAGACTGTCAACCATTATTTTGTAATATAAAACTAATGTAGTTCATACGAAACCGATATCATAATATGAAGTTTATCCACTAGTAAATGACCCAGTAACAGTCCTCTACCTTTCCTTATTTAAAAATAATTTTTCTTTTTTAGAACATAAAAAAAGAAGAGTAAATTGTTCACTCTTCTTTTTCTTATTTATTTAGTTTTGCTTCAATTTTTTTAATCAGTTCATCTTCATTTGGTGCTGCAACTGGACGATTATTAACAAAAGCGAACGACTTTTTACGTCCCGGTCCACAATATGATTGACATCCAACTTCGATATTTGCACATGAATCTACCTTTTTGAGTCGTGGTATCAGCGTCTTAATATTCGTTGCCTGACAATCATCACACACACGAAATTCATTTCCCATTCTATATAACACTTCCTCTATTTTCAACTTTTCACAAGTACATTTAAAAATAAACACTAAATGGTATTTTACCGCTCTTTGAAGGTTGATGCAAGTTTTCCTCTGTACGATTCATTGCTAATATTTTCTCGTTATCCCTCTCTTTATAAGCACAATTCATCCACATATATAAGTACAAATTAAAAAAACGATATAAAAACCTTTCTTTTTAGGTAGGAGAGAGCATCCGGCCATGCATAGGCGCGGTCTCCTGCCCCATGCCAAGTAAAAACAAAGAGAGAAAACGAGTGCATCTTCATAACCGCGACTTTTATGTTGGAAAATCAAAATGGATTTGTATAGAAATTCTTCTTTATCAAAATCTACCATATTTTTAAAAGCTTTGTATAAAAGCAATTTCTTTTGTCCATTATAAAAATAGGAAGTTTATAAAAAGAAAGGGAGTTGAATCTATGAAAGTAAGACAAGATGCTTGGACAGACGAAGATGATTTATTACTCGCTGAAACCGTACTACGTCATGTTCGAGAAGGAAGTACACAATTAAATGCATTTGAAGAAGTTGGCGATCAGTTAAATCGCACATCAGCTGCTTGTGGTTTTCGTTGGAATGCTGTCGTTCGTTATAGCTATGAGCAAGCGCTGCAACTAGCAAAAAGACATCGAAAAGATAAAATGCGAGCTGCTAGTGGTGAACATGCGAAAAAACGCCTGCTTTATACGCCATCAGCTTCAGCAGTAATTACAGTCGATGAAGAGCCAGTCGTAAATAACACCGTTCCACGTTCGGAACCAGCTGTATCTAGTACCTCTATAACAATGCAAGATGTGATTTACTTTTTACAAACGGTAGGGTCTTCAAGCGTAAAAGTAACAGCTCTTGAAAATGAGAATGTGAGATTGAAACAAGAAATTAAGGCGCAAATGCTTCGAAATGAAGAATTAGAAAAGAAACTAGAAAAGCTAGAACAACAATCTAATACAGTACAAGAAGACTACGAAACGCTCATGAATATTATGAACCGTGCTCGTAAATTAGCATTAATGGATGATGAAGAGCAAACGCAAACCTCATTTCGCATGGATCGAAACGGTAATTTAGAAAAAATTGCAGAATAAAAAGGATGCAGGTACCTGCATCCTTTTTATTTTGATTCAATCATATAAGCTTCTTCTATATAAGTACAAATTGAAAAACCGACATAAAACCTAATCTTTAGATGAGAGAGAGCAAGTGCAGGTCACCTTTTGTTCTTCGAGGCAGCGACTTATATGTTGAAAAATCAAAATGAATTTATATATTTTAGAATCTCTCTTTATATCTGGGAAATCTCTTTTTTTTTCGGATTTCCTTTACATGCTACTACCCCAATTGTTTTTACTGGCTGACTAATTGTTTGATATGCTACATCGCTTACGATTGCGTACATATCTGCATATTTACGTGCATCGCCAATAATTACATTACCTTCATATTTCATTTTTTCCGTCAACCACTACATCATTTTGCTCCATGTTTGCTATAATAAAGATTGTCATTTTATAGATAAGGGGTTAGTTATATGAGCAATTCCCGTTCGATTTTATCTCAACCAGAGTGGCGTATTGTGGATCAGTCTAGTTTAGGCCAGACTTTTCATGCTCTACAGTCATTTGCAATGGATGATACGCTATGTACAACAATCGGAAATGGTACATCTGCTTCAGCAATGCGCTCTTGGGTTCATCACAATACAATTGTTCTTGGCATTCAAGATTCTCGTCTTCCTCATTTAAATGAGGGGATTTCCTTTTTAAAAAAGAACGACTTCCATGTCATTGTCCGCAATTCAGGTGGTCTTGCAGTCGTACTTGATAAAGGGGTTTTAAATATATCACTTCTATTCCAAGAAACAGAAAAAGGAATTGATATCGATCTTGGATACGATACAATGTGGCATTTAATTAAGGAAATGTTAAAGGATTACGATGTCGATATCGAGGCAAAAGAAATCGTTGGCTCTTATTGTCCAGGTAGCTATGATTTAAGTATTCGTGATCAAAAATTCGCAGGTATTTCCCAGCGCCGCATTCGCGGAGGGGTTGCCGTACAAATTTATTTATGTGCTACAGGCAGTGGCTCCGAACGAGCGGCACTTGTTCGTGATTTCTACAACTTAGCAATTCAAGGAGAAGAAACAAGATTCACGTATCCTGAAATTGTTCCAAGTACAATGGCTTCATTGTCTGAACTACTTGGTGAAACGATTACCGTTCAAGACTTAATGATGCGCCTGTTAAAAACATTACAGCATTTCGCACCCAAATTAACACCATCACAATTAACAGTTGATGAAGTTCCTTTGTACGAAATGAATTTACAACGTATCATCGATCGCAATAATAAAGCACTTGATTTCGAAAAGTAATAAAAGCCCCGCTATATAGCGGGGCTTTTTGATTATAGTGCTTGAGCTGCTGTAATTAAAGCTAGCTTGTACACTTCTTCTTCGTTACAACCGCGAGATAAATCGTTTACTGGCATGTTTAAGCCTTGTAAGATTGGTCCCACTGCTTCAAGGTTACCTAGGCGTTGTGCAATTTTGTAACCGATATTACCAGCTTCTAAGCTTGGGAATACGAATACGTTAGCATCACCTTTAATAACAGAACCTGGTGCTTTTTTCTCAGCTACAGATGGTACGAATGCAGCGTCAAATTGGAACTCACCGTCTAATGTTAATTCAGGAGCCATTTCTTTTGCGATGCGAGTTGCTTCTACAACTTTTTCTGTTTCTGGAGATTTCGCAGAACCTTTTGTAGAGAAGCTTAACATTGCAACACGTGGATYGATGCCGAATAACTCAGCAGTTTTCGCACTCTCAATGCCAATTTCAGCTAAATCTTGGCTGTTTGGCGCAATATTGATTGCGCAATCAGCGAATACATACTTCTCATCTTCACGTACCATGATAAATACGCCTGAAGTTTTTGTAACGCCTGGTTTTGTTTTAATGATTTGAAGTGCTGGACGAACTGTGTCAGCTGTAGAATGAGCTGCGCCACTTACTAAACCGTGTGCTTTACCCATGTATACAAGCATTGTACCGAAGTAGTTTTCGTCTTTAAGGATTTTGCGAGCATCTTCTTCTGTTGCTTTACCTTTACGGCGTTCAACGAAAGACGCTACCATTGCATCCATTTCTTCATATGTAGCTGGGTCGTAAATATCAACGCCTGCTAATGTTAAATTCATGCTAGCAGCTTTTGCGCTAATCTCTTCTTTATTACCAACTAAGATTGGCTTTACTAACTCTTCTTTTGCTAAACGCTCTGCAGCGCCTAAAATTCTTTCATCAGTTCCTTCAGGAAGTACGATAGAAATACCTTTTCCTTGAACTTTTTCTTTTACTGCTGTAAATAAATCGCTCACGAATAAACCCTCCTACAAATGTTAAAAAAACTCTACTTTTAAGAATACTTCTTTTCATCTATATTTTAAACTTATAGTTCCTAAAAAATAGGTAAAATGAAAATGATTATATTTTCATAAAATTCAGCATGGTTAATTTGTTATAAAACATTGATGAAAAACCTTTCTTTTTAGATCGGAGAGAGCATCCGGCTATGCATAGAAGCAGTCAGGAGATTTTTCCACCCCATGCCAAGTGAAAACAAAATGGATTTATACATATTCTCTTCTTAGCATTTTTAAAATGTGACAATTTTATGCACCCAAGCTTTACACAGGTGACTTTAAAACTATATATGCTATAGTTAACGTGTAAAATATCATTAACTGAGGTGAATAGAATGAGTGAAGCAGCAAAAACGTTAGATGGYTGGTATTGTTTACATGATTTACGTTCTATCGACTGGGCAGCTTGGAAAACATTATCTAGTGACGAACGCGGACAAGCAATGTTTGAATTTTTAAACGTTATCGAAAAATGGAACAAGGTTGCATCCGCAAAACAAGGTAGTCATGCAATGTATACAGTCGTTGGTCAAAAAGCTGATATTATGTTTATGATTTTACGTCCAACAATGGAAGAATTAAATGAAATTGAAACAGAATTAAATAAAACAACATTAGCTGAATATATGGTTCCTGCATACTCTTACGTATCTGTTGTGGAATTAAGTAACTACCTTCCAGCTGATGAAGATCCATACCAAAACTCTCAAATCCTAGCACGCTTATACCCTGAATTACCAGAAGCAAATCACATTTGTTTCTATCCAATGGACAAGCGTCGTCAAGGTGATGACAACTGGTACATGCTTCCAATGGAAGAACGCAAAAAACTTATGTACAGCCATGGTAAAATTGGTCGTCAATATGCAGGTAAAGTACGTCAAGTTATTACAGGTTCTGTCGGTTTTGACGATTACGAGTGGGGCGTGACACTATTTGCTGACGACATCCTTCAATTTAAAAAACTTGTATATGAAATGCGCTTTGATGAAGTAAGTGCTCGCTATGGTGAATTCGGAACATTCTTCGTTGGTAATATCTTACCAAGCGAAAAAGTAGCAAAATTTTTATACGTATAATACAAAAAAGGAACGAAATTCGTTCCTTTTTCTTAATATCCTACCAAAACCCTTCAAAACCCTCTTTTTTCGCCAAATTCAAACAATATTAGACAAGAATTCGTCAAATTCCCTGTTAAATTATAACTTTCTTATATTCAAAATTATGCTAAAATGGTACGAGCTATATGCTAATAACGATGCGAAGGTGATAATGTATATGAGGAAAATTTTATCTATTTTACTAGTGTTTTTATTGTCATTTTCTTCCTTAGGAGTAACAACCCCCCATGCAGAAGAGAAAATACATATAGAAGCGGCTGCTGCCATTCTTTTTGATGCAGATACAGGAAAAATACTACATGAGCAAAACCCCGATGAATTACTAGCTATTGCTAGTATGTCAAAACTTATTGTTGTTTACTCCGTTTTAGAAGCAATTAAAGAAGGAAAAATCACATGGGATACAAAAGTAAACATCTCTGATTACGCTTATGAAATTTCCCGTAATAATGAATTCTCCAATGTCCCTTTCGAAAAAGGACGACAATATACAGTTAAAGAATTATATCATTCTATTGTTATCTTCTCTGCAAATGGATCTAGCATTGCGCTAGCCGAACTACTTGCAGGAAGTGAAAAAAACTTCTTAAACCTTGCAAATGAACACGCAAAAAAACTAGGGTTAAAGAAATATAAGTTTGTAAATGCGACTGGATTAAATAACGCTGATTTAAAAGGAAAACATCCGGAAGGTACAGATCCGAATGGAGAAAACTCCTTATCAGCTCGCGACGTGGGTATTCTATCAAGAACAATCATTACAAAGTATCCAGAAATATTAGAGGATACAAAACAAAGATTTAGAAACTTCCCAGATAACCACCCACTCCCAATCCGTATGGAAAACTGGAACTGGATGCTACCAGGTGCTGCTTTTGCTTAYGAAGGWACAGATGGTTTAAAAACAGGAAGTTCAGATACAGCTGGGTATGGATTTACAATTACTGCAAAACGCGGTGACCTACGTCTTATCTCCGTTATTATTAAAACAAAATCAATGGATGAGCGTTTTACAGAATCTCGTGCGTTAATTGATTATGGTTTTAATAACTTTGAAAAACAGAAATTAAAAATAGATAAAAACAATACAATTTCTGTTGTAAAAGGAACAGAAGACACTGTAACTGTGAAACCTGAAAAAGAGATAACGGTAATCACAAAAAAAGGAAGTAAACCACCTTATACAATTTCTACTGGGGCAGATA
Organism: Bacillus sp. 05T22; assembly: GCF_056396765.1. Classification (NCBI taxonomy): domain Bacteria; kingdom Bacillati; phylum Bacillota; class Bacilli; order Caryophanales; family Bacillaceae; genus Bacillus; species Bacillus sp. 05T22. Next base: position 25,494 of record NZ_JBFTMC010000018.1, on the reverse strand, counting down.
AATCACTTGCCGAAGATGGAAAATTAGTTGCACCAATCAAAAAAGATACAAAAGTAGGCTCACTCATTTTAGAATCAACTGATCAATACGGATTCTTAGATGGAAGCAAAAAAATGAAAATTGCTGCAAGAACAACAGAAGAAGTAGAAAAAGCAAATTGGTTCATATTAACAATGCGATCAATCGGTGATTTCTTCTCAAATATGTGGTCAAAATTATTTGGATAATAAAAGAGCTGGCATATTGCTAGCTTTTTTATTATGTTCAAGTGCATTCAATACTCATATCATGCTAAAACTTTGTTTGGTTGTCATATCCGAGTCCTTTTCCTCATACGTATGAACTAGTAATTGTTCCACACTTTATCTAGAAATAAACCTCTTTCTCTAGTGCAATCCATAAAGAGAGGTGAGACATAATGGGCGTTATCAGCTCTACAGAACAAGATGTAAAGTTATTAGCTAGACTCATGCGTGCCGAGGCCGAAGGGGAAGGACAACAAGGTATGCTAATGGTTGGAAATGTTGGTGTCAATCGTGTTCGAGGAAATTGTTTAGATTTTAAAAACATACGTAATTTACGCCAAATGGTTTATCAAAGTCCCGGTGGTTTTGAAGCAACGCAAAAAGGATACTTTTATCAACGAGCACGTGAACAGGACATTGCCCTTGCAAGGCGTACAATTCAAGGGCAACGCTTTTGGCCTGCCAATTTCGCTTTATGGTTTTTCAGGCCTGAAGGTGCTTGTCCATCAACTTGGTATAATCAGGAAAATTCTGGAAGATTTAAAAAACATTGCTTTTTCCAACCATCTGGTGAGGACTGTCCAGGGGTATATTGAGGAATGAAAATAAGGAGGGACTTGTAATGGCACAGCAACAAAATCCATACTATGGAACAGGTTTTTATCAACCTTCAGGGGGATATATGCAACCACAACAACAAATGACGCCGCAGCAGCAAGCGGCGCAACAACAGGCAATGCAACAACAAGCTGCCCAAGCACAACTTGCAGTATCTCAAGGTATGCTCCCACTAGAGCAATCATATATTGAAAACATCCTTCGCTTAAACAAAGGAAAACCAGCAACTATTGTTATGACATATGAGCGCGGTAGTTCACTTGGCACACAATCCTATACAGGAATTATTGAAGCAGCTGGACGCGATCACATTGTCATTAGCGAACCAAAATCTGGAAAAAGATTCTTACTACTTATGATTTACTTGGATTATGTAGAATTCCCTGGAGAAATTACGTATTTACCTAGCCAACCAGCAACCTATGCTCCAAGACCATAAAAAAAGCTGGCATTTGCCAGCTTTTGTTTTGTCTTTATAATCCTTTTACAACTGCAGTTCCCAGTAAAATCCAGCCTATAATGAACGCTACACCACCAAGTGGTGTAATCGGTCCGAAAAACTTAATACCCGTCGTACTTAATGCATATAGACTTCCAGAGAACATAATAATTCCCGCTACCATAAACCAGCCTGCTGTGCTTACAAGAGAAGATTGAATCTTATCCATTAATAACGCAACAACAAATAATCCTCCAGCATGAAACATTTGATATGTAACACCTGTTTTCCAAACTTCTAACATTTTTGCAGAAACCTTATTTTCTAAACCGTGTGCACCAAAAGCACCTAACGCGACAGATAGCCCGGCTGCAATACAGCCCAATAAGAAGAAAATTTTCATTGGAATTCCCCTTTTTTATCTTTATAATAAGAAATTTTTACATATTAGCCAACCAATTTAACTTTTAGAAGTCAAGTAACGAATTACCATTTGCATCATCTTCTTTTATATAGACAGGTTCTCCAGAAACCGCTGCAATCGGTTGAACCGTCATCGTCGGATGTGGTGTTATAACTTGTGATTGTAGCCTTGGCTCTACATATGCAGAAGTTTCAACCTGTTCATCTAATAATAAATCACATAAAGCACGAACCACTAAAAGATGTTCTTTTGCCTTTTGTCCTTCACTATTTTTTGCTTTCGCAACTTCATTTGCCATTTTATTTAAAATTTTATCGCTAGATATTTGCATCCTTATCACCTCGTACTTTGTAATTCTTTCTCAAATTGCCCCAGCTTCTCTACTGGACCAAATACTATTATCATATCATGTTCTTGTAATTTTTCCTGCCCTGTTGGATTATGAATAATATTTCCATCTCGTAAAATCGCTAAAATTGTAACATCAAATTGATTTCTTACATTGCTTTCTATTAATGTTTTTCCAATTAAAAGAGACCTTTCGCCGATTTGAACTTCTTCTATTGCAAAAGCCTGATCTGTTCCATAAAGTACCGTATCAATATAATGAACCGTTAACGGATTTGCGATTCCTTTTGCAATATGAATTCCAGCCATACTAGATGGATTAATAACTTTATTGGCACCAGCACGGCGTAATTTCCCTTCCGTTTCTGGCTTTTCCGCTCTAGCCACAATTTTAATTGTACTATTTAATCCTCGTGCCGTTAATGTAATGAATACATTTTCAGCATCATTTGCAACAATCGCTACTAAGCCAGCAGCCCTTGTAATTCCCGCCTTACGTAACACCTGATCTTCCGTGGCATCACCATGTACATATAAAAGCTTTTCTCTCTCTAGTACTGCTTCTTCTTTATCAACAACAACAAATGGAATATTCTTTTCTTGTAACTCGCGCACAACTTGAAGTCCTACTCTACCACAACCGCATACGATAATATGATCTTGTATTTGCGCTATTTGTTTGTCCATTTTCTTCCTCCGCACTGCATGAAATAAATTCCCCTCAATAATCATTGCTGCTACTACCCCGATTGCATATGTAACAATTCCTACACCAACAGGAATAATAAGAAGCGCAAAAATCTTCCCAGCTTGTGTTAATGGAACTGCATCTCCATACCCAACCGTTAATACTGTAATCATTGTCATCCAAAAGGCTTGAAACAAACTAATCTCTTCTATCATCATAAACCCAATTGTTCCAAGAACTACAACAAAACACATACATATAACCGCAATCCACAATTGTCTGCGTGCATTCATCTTATTCTTCAACTCTTTTCTCTACTACAATCTTTGCCAGAGGAAATGAAATACGTATATACTAGAAGCGGAATCTATGAAAGAGGTTGATATAATGAAAACATTTCTTTCTGCCTTGCAATGGGCATTATTTATTTTGGCCGGTAGCCTCATTGTACCAATTAGTGTTGCAGCCAGTTATGGACTTGAAGGTGCTGAAGCAATTGCATTTGTACAACGAACATTATTTGTCCTTGGCTTCGCTGGCCTTTTGCAAGCTATATTTGGTCATAGACTACCTATTCAAGAAGGGCCCGCTGGTCTTTGGTGGGGAATCTTCTCGCTATACGCGAGTTTAGGTGTCGTATTATTTGGATCAAATAATGAAACACTCCGCGTCTTACAATACGCATTTCTGTTAAGCGGCATCATCTGTATTATCCTTAGTATTTTTGGACTTATTGATAAGCTCGTTCGTTATTTTACACCAACAGTAATTGGAACATATTTATTCCTTCTCGTTGCCCAACTCAGTGGTTCTTTTCTAAAAGGAATGCTCGGCCTTGATGGACAACATACTGAAGTACAAGCAAACGTCTTTATTCTTTCACTCATTGTTATTTTACTATCTTTTTTCATTATGAAGCTACCTATTATTGGACAATACTCTGTTCTGTTCAGCATTGTCTTTGGATGGATTTTATTTGCATGCTTCGGATTATCCAATCAGGTTACACCGGTAACAGATATCATCCGCCTTCCCTCTCTATTCGTTTTTGGATCACCTCGCATCGAATGGAACATGGCAATTACCGTTGTCTTTGTTACACTGTTGCTCTTAACGAACATGTTGGCAAGCATCCGTGTTGTGCAAAAGGTTGTTTCTAAATATGAAGAAGGTGCAGTTCAAAATCGATTCAAACATGCCGGAATTATAACGGGCATAAATCAGCTTTTAGGTGGTCTTTTCTCAGCAATTGGACCAGTAGCTATTTCAGGTTCAGCTGGATTTATTGCAACRACAAATATTTATAAACGCCTTCCTTTCCTATTAGGGTCAAGTTTTATTATTATAATTAGTATATTTCCAAAGATTACATCATTCTTCGCCGCTATTCCTGTCGCCGTTGGATATGCTGCCATTTATCCTGTATTTGCAAGTATGATTGGTCTTGCCTTCCGTGAATATGACACCGTAGAAAATAAAGAGCATTTATTCCGCGTTGCTGGCCTGTCCCTCTTTACAGGGATCGGGGTTATGTTTGTTCCACCGCAAGCATTTTCGACCCTGCCACCATTTTTAGCATCATTTTTAAGCAATGGCCTTGTACTTGGTTCTGTCATGGCTATTTTACTTGAAGTTTTATTTTCCCGTTCAAAGGAAAAACAACCATCGTAAATTGGAAAACTTCCATTATTGCACTCTACTTTCAGAGTTGTTACGATAGAATTATCATGGGCAGTACGCCCATGATAATATATACTAACAATACGGTAATCAGGCTCACTATATAAAATKAAACTTCCATCACCAATCAGGTTTTTTGTTTTTCACATATACATTACTGCTTTGAAAACAAAAGATGACCTGCACTTTTTTAACTTGGCGTGGAGGCAGGAAAAGGATCTGATTGCTTCTATGCATGGGCGAGTGCTCTCTTCCATCTAAAAAGGAAAGGTTTCTATCTTTTTTTCAATTTATGTACCTTTAAAGAAGTTCGATGTCTTACTATTTATTCCTCATCATTTTGCTAAAATGAATTTCTGACAATACCAACTATTATTTCAACAAAGAGAGGATTTTTTTATATGTCTTATAAAATGATTGTTTTAGATTTAGATGATACTTTACTACGCGATGACCATACGATTTCAGAGCGTACGAAACAAGCTTTAATGACGGCCCAAGAGCAAGGTGTAAAGGTTGTACTCGCTTCTGGTCGCCCAACATTCGGCATGCACCATATTGCAAAGGAGCTTCGTTTAGAAGAATACGGAAGCTTCATTCTATCATTTAATGGTGCGAAAATTATTAATTGCAAAACAGATGAAGAACTGTTCAGTAGTACACTATCTCCTGAAATCGTTCACAGCCTATATGAAATTAGTAAAACAGAAGATGTTTGGATTCATACGTATATCGGCGATGACATCGTAACCGAAGAAAATAATCCATATACAGAAATTGAGGGCCAATTGACAGGTATGCCAATTATCCAAGTAGATAGTTTTACTGCCGCTGTACAAGAACCCGTTGTAAAAGTGTTAATGAATAAAGAGGCTGAACGCCTTGTAGAAGTAGAAAAGAAACTTCAAGAGCAACTAGAAGGTAAACTAAGTGTAATGCGCTCTAAACCATTTTTCTTAGAATTTACTGAAGCCGGTGTAACAAAAGGAACAAGCTTAAATCAATTGATTCAAAAACTTGGTATTAAGCGTGAGGAAGTAATCGCAATGGGCGATAGCTACAACGATCAAACAATGATTGAATTCGCTGGCCTTGGTGTTGCGATGGGCAATGCTCCAGATGACATTAAAGAAATTGCAAACTACGTAACAGACACGAATATGAATGATGGCGTTGCTAAAGTTGTAGAGAAATTTGTGCTAAAAACCGAAGTTCTTGTTTAATATATAAATTTTTCAACATACAAATTACTGCTTTGAAAACAAAAGGTGACCTGCACTCATTTTCTCTCTTTGTTTTCACTTGGCATGTGGCTAAAAAAGGACCTGACCGCTTCTATACATAGACGGATACTCTCTCCCATCTAAAAGGAAAGGTTTTTTGTACTTATATAGATGCATTCACAAAACCCATTTGAAGTCAAATACTTCAAATGGGTTTTTATTTAAATGTACGTAGCTTTGTGAAGATATTTTGAACTTTACAACATTCTCGTAGTGTTAACTTTGTTTTTGTATATAATGAAACAAAACATACTATTTTATTTGGAATAAGAATACAAATTTACTATATACAAGCGCATGTTTAAGGAGGCACTTTTATGTTATCTACACCAATCGGAAGATTAAGAGCAATTGGATTAATCGAAGGGATTTCCTTTCTACTACTATTATTTGTAGCGATGCCGTTAAAATACTTTGCGGGGTTTGTAACAGCAGTCAAAATTACAGGTATGGCTCATGGCGTTCTATTTATATTATTCATCTTTGCCGTGATTCAAGTAACAATCGTACATCGTAAGTCTATCTTATGGGCTTTAGGTGCGTTGATTGCTTCCGTTATCCCATTTGGTACATTTGTACTAGATGCAAAATTAAAAAATGAACCGCAGTGATTAAAAAAGGTAGCTAACAGTCATTCTGTTAGCTACCTTTTTTATAGATTTGGAATTTGCCAATCAATTTTTTTCTCATCCATACTAGATAAGAGGTCATTTACTTTTGAAAACGGCTTACTGCCAAAGAAACCTCGTCTTGCTGATAAAGGACTTGGATGTACAGATTCAATAATATGATGATTCGAGTTGGTAATCAGTTTTTTCTTTGCTTGTGCATGGCGCCCCCACAATATGAAAATTAAAGGTTTTTCACGTTCATTTAACAGTTCAATAACACGATCTGTGAAATGCTCCCATCCTTTTCCCTTATGAGAATTTGCTTCTCCTTGTCTCACAGTTAACACCGCATTAAGTAATAATACGCCTTGCTCTGCCCATTTCACTAAATAACCGTTATTCGGAATTTCACAACCAAGATCTGCATGCAATTCTTTGTACATATTTTGCAGCGATGGCGGTGTTTTTACACCAGGTTGTACAGAAAAGCTTAACCCATGTGCCTGATCTGGCCCATGGTATGGATCTTGTCCTAAAATGACAACCTTTGTATCCTCATAACTTGTATAATGTAGTGCATTAAAAATATCATTGGCTCTCGGATATATGACATGGGTACTATATTCTTCTTTTAAAAACTGTCTTAGTTTTTGATAATATGGTTTCTCGAATTCTGGTGCAAGTAACGGCTCCCAATCATTCTTTAAAATATGTTCCATCTCTTCACTTCCTATTCACTTAATTGACCATGTCTTGCTTCGTAAATACGACAAACGAAATGATAAGAGAAACTACGGCCCAAACTGTTAAATTCATTAATGAAAAGCTCATCGATAGACCTTGCAATGCTGGTAACTTCCCTGATAAGTAATCTGTCAGTGATAAGTTCACGCTAAAAATATATTTTGCCCCTTCCCAAGATGTTGCAAAGGAACTTAAAATACCACCTGCAATTAATACTGCCAACATGACTCCCATACCGGCTGGTGTATTACGAATTAATACAGAAACCATAAAGGATATTGTTCCCACAACAATCGCAACAAACCACGCTAATCCATATGCCATTAAAATATATTGCCACTGCGGGATGAGGTGGACAAAATTTGTATTCAGTGTTTCTTTATCAATTCCAAAACCCGTCAGTACCGGTAAATTCCATCCGGCATATCCGAAAACAACGCCCGATAACACATAGGAGAAAATCCCCACCAAGAGCAATATAAGTGATATAAATAACAACATCGTCACATATTTACTGAGAAGGATTTTAAAGCGCCGAATGGGCCGTGTTAGAAGCATTTTCATCGTTCCATCACTTCGTTCCCCCGATACAATGTCAATTGCAACAATCATTACAAGTAGCGGAATAAACAATGTAATTCCTTGTTCAATGAATGCTCGTACAAACGTTGGTGCTCCTGGTGCCGTTGGATTAATATCATGATCTAAATAATATTGTTGCTGCTCCACTCGTACTTTCAGCCAATCCCGCCATTCTTCTGGCAACCTAGAATTATTTAAGCGATTTTGCGAATCAACAATTTGCTGCTGAAGTGCTACCTTCCAATCGCTCGTACCAAGGCGTTTTTGCGTTGTCTGCACTTCACGATACTGTGCATAAACAAACAAAGGAATTAAGATTGCCAATATGAGCATGACGACAACAATACGTTTCTTTCGATAGATTTTTTCTGATTCATTTAAAACAAGATTCGCAAATTCACGCATGTTGCTCACTCCCTGTGAGTTCAATAAATAAATCTTCTAGTGTAAAGACAAGCTCCTTCACGCTATGTACATCTATTCCATTTTCTACAAAGCGTTTATTCCAAGCACTAATTGTAGCAATATCCATTCGGCACAATAAACGTTCATCATCTATGCTAATTTCCCTAATTTCTTTTGAAGTTTTTAAAAGTTCTAATGCTCGGGAAATCGGTGTAACAATCCATTCAACACGATCGCTCGCAGTTTTAATCAACTCTTCAATAGGTGCAACTGTAATCATTTTTCCCTTATGAATAATAGCGACACGATCACATATCATTYGCACTTCACTTAGTAAGTGACTCGAAATAAAGACGCTCATGTTTTCTTCTTTCACAAGCTTATGTATAAACTCCCTCATCTCTCTTATACCAGCTGGATCTAGGCCATTTGTTGGTTCATCTAGTATAAGGAGTTTCGGGTTTCCAAGAAGAGCCTGCGCGATTCCAAGGCGTTGTTTCATACCAAGAGAATACGTTTTCACTTTATCGTGAATACGTTCGTTTAAATGAACCATTTTCGCAATTTCTAAAATACGTTCATCTGATATACCGCCAAGCATACGTGCAAATTGCTTTAAATTTTCCCACCCTGTTAAATATGTATAGAGCTCTGGATTTTCCACGATGCTACCAATTTGCCGCATCGCTTCTCGAAAGTTCTCTTTAATATTATAACCACCAATAGAAATCGTACCTTCAGTCGCTTTAATAAGACCAACTAGCATCCGAATTGTTGTTGTTTTCCCTGCTCCATTTGGTCCTAAAAATCCAAACACTTCTCCTTGGTTCACATCAAATGAAATGTTTTCAACAAGCGTCTTTTTCCCAATGACCTTTTTCACATTTCGTACTGAAAGTATCGTCGTCATTTCGCCCCTCCTTCATTTAGCTTCAGCTTACTTACAACGCTTTGTAATAAGCGATCCGCCATATATGAGTAGCCAATTTCATTCGGATGAAAATGATCTGAGTACAACAATTCTTTCCCGCGATTTTGAAACAGATCAAACGTTGGCGTTATATATACATTTTTATTATCTATTGCTAATTTTTCTAAAGATGCATTCCAATCTACAACAATGGATGAAGAACCTTTTAAATCTTCAACATCCTCAAAAGGATTGTATAAACCGAGCCAGAAAATCGGGCTATCTGGATTTAGCTTTCGAATTTCTGTTAAAATTTGTTTTGCCTGATTTTGAAATGTTTCTGTATTAGGGCGATATGTTTCTAGATCTATCTTTCCAAGTGATTCCCATCCTGGAAATAAGTCATTTCCTCCAATTGTTAAAACGATAAGATCCGCTTGCTTAATTGAGTACTGTGCACCACTACTTGCTATTTGTTTCAACAAATCCGGCATTTTCGCACCACTAACAGCTAAATTCGTTAACGCTACCTTTTGTTTGTAATCCTTCTGCAAACTTTCTTTCACTCGTCCCACATAGCCAATTCCTTCTTTATCTCCAACGCCACGCGTTAAAGAATCGCCTAAACTGACAACTTGTAATGTTCCAGGGTGTTGTTTCCCCTTTACTTGTTTTTGTGCTGTCTTCATAGTTAAATTTGAAGCTTTCGGATTTAATACATCATTAATTCCCGAAATAAAACCATATGCAAATAAACAAAAAGATGCAATTGTAATGAGTAAAATTCCTTTTACTAATTTGGATCTCATGTCAAAACCCCTTTTAGCCTCATAGATTGTCCCTAATTATACCAAACGCCTTTTCGAAAAGCGATTTTCATACTTTATGCATTATGTAGTTTCACGAAGGGTCAACTGTGGTAAAAGTTCAATGTTCTTCACATCTATTTTTTCATCCTCTATCTTCTCATATAATATTTCAAATGCTTTCGCACCAACTACTTTACTAGAATGAGCAATTGTTGTAATTCCTAACACATCAGCCACCTCTTGGTCATCGCACCCAATAATTGCAAGATCTTCAGGAATACGAATTCCATGTTTTTTTGCTTCCGTTACCATACCTGCTGCAATTGGATTACAAGAAACGAGAAATGCTGTTGGTTTCACAGACATGTTAATCCACGCTCTTATCACTTCACGACCATCCTCTACTGTAAAACGCTCTGTAAACTTCCATTCTTCTCGAGATTCTATAGAAATCTCCTGAAGTGCTTCCTCATAAGCTTGTTTTCGTTTTTGACTATTTACGCTATGACTTCTGCCAATACAATATCCAATGTGAGTGTGTCCGCTTTCTATTACGTATTTCATCCCCTGCGAAAACACCTTATAGTGATCAATATGTACGCTAGAAATACATTTAGATTCTATTTCTTCACATGTTACAATCGGGCCAAACTTTGTATATTCTTCTATTGTTTTGCAGCCATTCATTCTCGAACATATAATTACACCATCAAGCTTCTTCATTTTTAACATATGCAAAATTTCAAGTTCTTTTTCGGCACTATAGTTCGTCTGACAGAGCATCATATTATAATTTTTTTTGGCCGTTTCTTTAGAAATCCCCTCAATAATTGCACTGTAATATTGATCATTTACATGCGGCAAAATAACACCTATCACATTCGTCTTTCCTCTTACTAAATGAATCGCATTCACATTTTGGGTGTAATTTAGCTCTTCAATGATCGCTAAAATTTCCTGCCTCTTTTTATCACTTACATACGGATGATTATTTAATACACGTGAAACCGTTGACACTGATACACCGGCAATTTCCGCAATCTTTTTTATATTTGTCATCTTATTTCCTCCCCTTCCCATCATTTAAATAAACCTCATCAAAAAATTCTTTCTTGACCTGGTAAGCTTTCCACAATATATCCTTTCCTAGCAAATACATTCAGAAAGGATTTGAAACATATGATACGTCTAAAACTAGACTATATATTTTTTATTAGCGGACTACTCATCCTATCTCTTGGAATTAACATGATGACAACTATTACTTCATTTGGCCTTAGTCCTTATGATTCGTTTTTTATTGCGCTATATCAAAACTTTGGAGTAAGTATTGGCTTTTGGATTTTTATGATTAACTTCGCTTTTACACTTATTGTGTTCTTTTTGAATAAGAAGCATATTACAATCGGAACAATTGTTACTATGGTTCTTATTTCTGTTTTTGTTGATTGGATTGGTTCTATTACTATCATTATGGATTCAATCCGCTCTCTTCCAAAATATATAACACTTGTGTGCGGAAATCTATTTGTTGGCGCTGGAATTGGAATTTATGTCTCCACACAATTATGTGCAGCACCACAAGAGGCCTTTGTCTTAACAATGTCTGAAAAGAAAAAATGGACGTTTCGCAGAACAGAAATTTCATTAGCTTTGCTATTTTTGACACTCAGTTTCTTATTAGATGGGCCTATTTACTTCGGAACAATTATCCTTTCCTTTACAACAGGCTGGATCATTCAAGCATTTATTCAGATTGGTACAAAAATCCTCCACATGAAAAAAGCCTATTGAGCGAATAACGCTACAATAGGCTTTTTTCATCTATTTTACCGGAAGACAGCTCCCTGAATATAATCAAAGACAACCTTCTCATCATTTTGTAACACGACTGGCTGAATTTCCTTTGTATCAATGGCGATATTTGGATCCTTCAAACCGTTACCTGTTAATACCGCTACAATTTGGCTTCCTTTTGCAATTTCTCCACTCCTCAGTTGTTTATAAACACCAGCAAGAGAAGCGCATGAAGCAGGTTCAGCAAAGATTCCTTCATACTTAGCTAACCATCCATATGCCTCAAGAATTTCACGATCTGTTACTTCATCAATTTTTCCTTGAGATTGTTCTGCAGCTAGGGCGGCTTGCTCCCAACTTGCTGGATTCCCAATTCGAATTGCTGTAGCGATTGTTTCTGGCTCTTCAATCTTATGTCCATGCACAATCGCCGCTGCTCCTTCCGCCTCAAAGCCGCGCATCTCTGGCAAACCCGTACCAAGTCTTTCATGATACTCTTTGAAACCTTTCCAATACGCTGTAATATTGCCTGCATTACCAACTGGAATTGCTAAAATATCCGGCGCCTTCCCAAGCGCATCACAAATCTCAAATGCAGCTGTTTTCTGCCCTTCAATTCGGTATGGATTAACAGAATTCACAAGTGTGATTGGCGATAATTTACTAAGCTTACGTACGATTTGCAAAGCATGGTCAAAATTCCCATCAATACTTATAATCTCAGCACCATACATGACAGCTTGCGCTAATTTACCATATGCAATCTTACCATTTGGAATGATAACAATACATGACAGTCCGGCCCTAGCCGCATAAGCTGCTGCAGATGCAGACGTATTACCTGTAGATGCACAGATAATCGCTCCGCTCCCTGCTTCTTTTGCTTTTGCTACCGCCATTACCATACCGCGATCCTTAAACGATCCGCTTGGATTTGCCCCCTCTATTTTCCCGTAAATTGTTACGCCCCACCGCTTTGACAGGTTTTCTAATAAAATAAGTGGTGTATTACCTTCATGCAATGTTAAGGGAGGTGTCTTTTCCGTAATAGGTAAAAACTCCTTATACTCAGCAAGCAAACCTTTCCACATTACCTAGCATCTCCTTCGATTCGATAGTTTGCTTTCACACAATCTATTTCTTCGTATGCCCCCAATGTATGTAAAATATATTCATAGTCTGCAAGTGATGCACGATGTGTTACGATAACAATCTCAGCCTTTCCTTTCTCCCCGAGTGGCATTTGAATAATTTTTTCAAAGCTAACACCGCGTTCAGAGAATAAAGATGTAATTTTTGCAAACACACCAATTTCRTCTTTTACATGTAGACGTAAAAACTTCTTCACAAWAATTTCATCTGGCTCTTTTAATACCTTTTCATACTGCGGAGAAACTGCGCTATTCCCAGTTACACCAAGGCGCACATTTTGCATTACCGCAACTAAATCAGAAACAACCGCTGTCGCTGTCGGTAAACTTCCTGCTCCAGGTCCATAAAACATTGTTTCTCCTACCGCTTCACCATATACATATACGGCGTTATATTCATTTTGAACTGCTGCAAGAGGGTGTGTATTCGGAAGTAATGTTGGCTCAACTGTTACCTCTAATTTTTCACCATCACGCTTCGCCAGTCCAATTAATTTAATTGTATATCCTAAGCTTTTACTATATGCGATATCTTCCTCAGTAATGGAAGTAATCCCTTTCACCTTCACATCTCCAAGCTCTACATTTGTAGAAAAACCTAGAGTAGCTAAAATCGTCATTTTCCTTGCTGCATCTAAACCTTCAACGTCTGATGTTGGATCTGCTTCCGCAAATCCAAGCTGCTGCGCTTCATTTAACACGTCGTCATATGCTCTCCCTTCGTCAGACATTTTTGTCAGAATAAAGTTTGTTGTTCCGTTCACGATTCCCATCACTTTCGTAATAAGATCCGAAGAAAGTCCTTCTACAATGCTGCGCAGAATTGGAATCCCTCCAGCTACGCTCGCCTCGTAAAATAAGTCAGCTTGATTTTCCTTTGCCACCGTCAGTAATTCTGCTCCGTGCAATGCCATTAAATCTTTATTAGCAGTAACAACATGTTTACCATTTTTCAAAGCTTGTAAAATATATGCTTTCGCTTCCTCTATGCCGCCCATCACTTCAATGACAACATCAATATCAGGATTATCTATAATTTCATTTGCATTTTTCGTTAATAAGGTAGAGGGTACTTGGACCTCTCTCTCTTTTTCAATATTTTGCACTAATACTTTTGTTACTTTCACTGGGCAACCAACTTGGTGCATAAGACGATCTTGATGATTCGTAATAATACGAACCACACCGCTGCCAACTGTTCCAAGGCCTAATAAGCCCACTTGAATTTCATTCATGATACTGTCCACCCCTCTAAAGAATTGTATTTAGATGCCATTATATAAGTTAAAATTCTGAAAGACAATATATTTTGAACATTCGGAAAAATATAAAGCGATCCTTGTAAAGAAAACGTTGCCACATGTTATATAATGATCAGCTTACAAWATATAAGGGGTTTCTTGATACACRTAATAATTTAACCAATTTGAAAATAATAAGTTTCCATGACTCCGCCATCTTATGAGTGGCTTTTCAGCTGGATTATTATGTTTAAAATAGTTTTTGGGAACCTTAATATCTAGCCCTCTTTGTTTATCGCGTTCATATTCTTGTTTTAACGTATCGCAGCTATATTCGCTATGACCAAGAACAAAAATATGCTTTCCATCTTGCCCCATAACAAGGTGGACACCTGCTTCTTCTGATGTTGCTAGTAATGTCAACTCTCGTACTTTTTCAATATCAGCTGCGCGTACTTCCGTATGACGTGAATGTGGTGCAAAAAAGAGCTCATCGAATCCTTGTAACAATTTCACATGCTGCTCATGCACTTCATGCTCGAATACACCAAACATCTTTTCTTCAAGCGAGTATTTCGGAATTCCATAGTGATAATACAGACCCGCTTGTGCTCCCCAACAAATATGCAATGTAGATGTTACATTCGTTTTTGAATAGTCCATTATGCGTCCAAGTTCTTCCCAATAATCTACATCTTCAAAAGGAAGTGTTTCAATTGGGGCCCCTGTAATAATGAGACCATCAAATCTGTCTTCCTCAATATCGCGAAATGTTTTATAAAAACTTGTTAAATGGTCTTGCGCTACATTACGGGATGTATGAGACTCCATATGAAGCAAATGCACATCCAATTGAAGTGGTGTATTACCGAGTAACCTGAGCAATTGCGTTTCTGTTTCTTGTTTTGTTGGCATTAAGTTCAAAATCGCAATTTTTAGAGCACGTATATCTTGTGTTTCAGCTCGCTCTTTTGTCATCACAAAAATATTCTCTTTTTGCAATACTTTACGGGCTGGTAAATCTTTATCAACAATGATCGGCATGCGCTTTGCCTCCAACTAATGCTTTCTCTAGATCCGCAATAATATCAGAAACATCTTCGATACCGACCGATAAGCGAATTAAATCAGATGTCACACCTGCTAAACGCTGCTCTTCTTCATTTAACTGTCTATGCGTTGTACTAGCAGGATGAATCACACATGTTCTTGCATCCGCTACGTGTGTCACAAGCGTTGCTAGCTTTACATTTGCAATAAACTCTTTCGCAGATTCTAATCCACCTTTAATCCCAAATGTTAAAACGCCACTTGCACCTTTTGCTAAGTACTTTTGCGTTAGTGGATAATTTTCATTACTTTCTAATCCCGGATAATTCACCCATTCAATACGGTCATGGTTAGCAAGCCACTTCGCAACTGCAAGAGCATTTTCACTATGACGCTCCATTCGTAAATGTAATGTTTCTAAACCAATGTTGCTAATATACGCATTGAATGGGCTCATACAGTTTCCATAGTCTCTTAATAGTTGAACACGAGCTTTCACAATATATGCCGCCTGGCCAAAATTCTGCACATAACTTACGCCATGATAACTTGGATCTGGTTCGACAAGCTCAGGATATTTTCCATTTGTCCAATCAAAATTCCCTCCATCAATGACAATTCCACCTAATGAACTCGCATGGCCATCAATATATTTCGTTGTAGAATGAACAACAATATTTGCGCCATGCTCAAACGCTTGGCATAAATATGGTGTCGCCAAAGTATTATCCACGATAAATGGTACTTCCAGTTCTTTTGCCGCGTTTGAAAACTCTTTAAAATTTAAAACATTCATCGCTGGATTTCCAAGTGATTCTGCATAAATAAGCTTTGTTTTATCATTTGCAAGTGCCACAATTTCATCAGTAGTTAAATTCGGATTAAAGAATGTTACATCAATACCAAGCTTACGCAAACTTACTCCAAACAGGTTAAAGGTTCCCCCATAAACGGTTGAAGAACAAAGCAAATGATCACCACTGCCACAAATATTTAAAACAGCAAGCATAATAGCCGCTTGACCAGAGGCTGTCGCAACAGCTCCGGCTCCACCTTCGAGCTCTGATAATTTTTGTTCAAATGCCGCTAGTGTCGGATTCCCAATACGCGTATAAATATAGCCCTCTGCCTCTAAATTAAAGAGCGCTGCTAAATCATCGGACGTATCGTATTTATACGTCGTACTTTGATAAAGTGGTAAAACACGTGGTTCACCATTCTTCGGTGTATAACCACCTTGCACACAAATAGTTCCTTTTCCCCATGATTCTCCCATTCCTTATTCTCCTTTCTTTTATAGAAAATAAAAAAACTGCTTCTTTCCCTAACAAGAAAGAAGCAGTTTGAAAACACGCTCTAAAGTCTCTTTCTTATCTCTCAGGGTTATTACCTGCAGGATTTGGCACAATTCCGTTACACGGCTGTTGCCAAGGTTTCATAGGGCCTGTCCCTCCACCTTTTCTTGATAAGACTATGCAATTACCGTTGATTTTATAGCAATAATTTCCTAATGTCAATTATTTTTCTGAATATTTATAAAATATTTTATTGGCTGTTTAACTGTTTATTATGAAAACTTAAATTTAAGGAAACAAGGGAAATATCCCCTCATCATCAAGGTAAGCTTAAATAAGAATTACAATGATGAATACGAAGAATAGTAGATACCCTAGAGATTATGCTCTAATTACTCGAATCCCTTTTACAATATTCCAAATAAAGAAGTATAGACTAATTAGGCCGCAAATACATACCATAATCATTGCGCCAATAGCCATTGTTGTACCTAGTTGCTTAAAACCGACATCCATGATTCCCAATACTACAATTCCTATAAAAGTAGTAATTCCCGGAATAAGATGTGTCCATAGAGCTCGTTTCGCATGACCTTTTGTTTCATGATCTCCGAGAATCCAAACAATTAGTGGGAATAAGACAGGGGCAAAAAGAACACTCCAGTACGAAAAAGAAGATAAAACTTTATTTCCATTCATATATATCACCTCATGAAATTGTGTTTGTTGTTATACCTTTATTATGTAGGGAAATCTATTTTTTTACTATCGCTAGACCTTACAACAACATGACAGTTTTGTAAGATTCTATAGTGGCAATCTGGTAGGCCTACCGCTTGATATAATGCACGTGATATTTTAAAAAAATTAAGGGCCAAGGATTTTTTTAAAGAACTCTTGGCCATTTTCGTATTTATGAAATGTTTGCTTATTTTGCGTGTAAAGCATCTACTGTAAGTGATCTATAGATCATAGATCATATACCATAACACAATCGTTAAAGTAAGAGATCACAAGTCATTCAATGGTATAACAATTTATAAAATGCTTATAAAGAACAGCAAGCATGAACATTAACATCTATGCTTTGTTGTTTTTAAACATAAGATTTTCTTTTATAATAGTCTGTTGAAACCTTCTCATAAAACGCTGCTTTTGTAGTATAAAAATATGGAATCAACCATAAGAAACCGATTCCTAAAGTAAGGATACTTAGTATAAACCAGCCAATAAAGCTTAAACATATTAAGAAATAATCCATCTTATGTCCGTTCATCATACGACGACTTTCCGTAATAGCTTGGTTCATTGAAAATTCCGGATGATCATTTAAAATAAAGAAAGTCATGGTATAAGAGAAAGATTTAACAATCCCTGGAATAATAAATAACAATGTCCATAAAGTAATATAGATATCCATTAGTAAATATATTAAAATTGATTTAATAAATTTATTTACCTCTTTACACCATTTAAATAATTGCCCAATTCCAACTGTCCTGTCACGAACTGTATTTAAGGCAAGATAGTAAGCACCTAAAGTTAAGGGCCCAACCATTAGCACGACAATAATATCGATCATAAACGATTCTATTACTTTACTCCAGCTCCAAAACCATACGAAAGGGAATATAAAGAACAAGGTAACTCCTACCGCTAATCCCCATTTTTCATCAAGCTCATCAAGCGCTTGTTCTTTCAACTCACGAATCAAATAAGAAACCTCCTAAATCTAATGCGTATTTTAACTTATACTAGTATACAATTCTCGTAGAGATTACAATAATATTTTAGACAATTTATATTTATTTCAGCACATGGCATGAGCATTATCATCTCGATGAGATCAAAAGCTTTAAACATCACTTGTATTTTGCTTCTTTAGAAGAAATAATACTAATAATGTTTATAATATATGTTGAATAAGTAATTCTTTAAAAAGATAATATGCACATTCAATTCATTATTTTCGTATTAGAATCTCTAATTTTTCATAATAACGTATAAATAGAGGAGGCATAAAAATTGGCTATTAGGAGAAATATGCACTATTTACTCATCGTGTACGGTATATTTCTAGGTTCTATCGTTGGTGCCACAGTCTGGTTATTTTTAGTTGTCACCAATGCTGGAATTCATTTCGTTTGGGAATATTTACCTAAAGAATTTGCATTACCATCTTATTATACAATTTGTGTAACAATAATCGGTGGTTTTCTTATTGGACTGTCACAAAAGTACTTTGGTACATACCCACGTTTAATGCCAGAGGTAATGGCTGAATATAAGAAAACAGGCAGGATTGAATACCGTTTTGTACATCAAGCTACATTAACAGCTATTATTGTTTTAGTATTTGGAGCAAGTTTAGGACCGGAAGCTGCACTTGTTGGGATTATAGGCGGGCTTTGTACATGGGTTGGCGATCGCTTTCACTTTGCTGTAAAAGGAATGCAGGGGCTAACAGAAATTGGAATCGGCGCTACTTTAAGTGTTATTTTTAATGCACCGTTATTCGGTTACTTAGCTCCAAGTGAAAATGAGGATGAACGACTTGCTGAAGTTTCCAAAGGGAAAAAGGCTATCGTATATGTCGCTACTACTTTGGCTGGTTTTTCTGTTTATTTATTGCTTAGTAAATTTGATAATCGAGGATCTTTTATTGTTAATTTTGGAGAAGGATCTTTTGCACTTCATGAATGGGTTGCCTTTCTACCTCTTGCTTGTATAGGTGCTAGTGTAGGCTATTTTTATTTCAAGATAGAATATATATTGGAAAAAATAGTGCACCCTTTTCAAGAATATAAACTAACATTAGGGATTATAGGTGGCATTATTTTAGGGATTGCCGGAACTTTCCTCCCATATACTATGTTTTCAGGAGAACACCAATTAAAAGAATTAGTGAATGAGTGGACAGAATTATCATTTGGGGTGCTGTTTCTTTCAGGTGTTTTAAAATTATGTATAACGGCAGTTTGTTTAAATACAGGTTGGCGTGGAGGACACATTTTTCCGATTATATTTGCTGGAGCAAGTATTGGATATGCTATGGCCACTGTCATACCGCTAGATCCAATTGCTTCTGTAGCTATCGTGACGACAGCCATTTCAAGCTATGCATTACGAAAACCAATCGCTATTACAGTGCTATTACTTATGTTCTTCCCAATTAATTTGTTATTACCGATGCTTGGAGCTGCAATGATTGGAAATTCATTTCCACTTCCTAACAATAGTGAGAATAAACAAGCGGCTAGTGCAAATATCAAATAGTAAAATGAACAAATAGGAAGCAGTACCATCACTATAAAAGTGTTGGTACTGCATATCGAGTGACGATTATTTCATGAATTAGAATATGCTTGCTACTTTAGCTGCTTTTTCAAGACCTTCTGCAATAATCTCTTCCGCTTTATCTGGGAATTGATTATGACCTTCAATGATAACTGTTTCCATATTTGTTACACCGAAGAAGCCCATCATGCTTGCTACATATTTAACAGCCATTTCTACGCCAGCTGCTGGACCTTCAGAATATACACCACCACGTGCATTTAATAATGCAATTTTCTTATCACCGATAAGACCTACTGGACCTTCTGGTGTATATTTGAATGTTTTTCCAGCGCGGTTTAAGTAATCGATATATGTGTGCAATACAGCTGGAATTGTTAAGTTCCATAATGGGAAACCAAATACCACTTTATCAGCTGCAAGGAATTGCTCTAAATATTTATCAGCAACAGCTACTGCTTTTGCTTCTTCTGCTGTTAAGTCAAATCCTTTACTAGCTTTAAATGTACCGTTGATCATATCTACGCCTACATATGGTAATTCTTCATTGTATAAATCAAGTTCTACCACCGTATCATTTGGATGTGATTCTTTATAGCTTGCTAAAAACGCTTCATATAATTTCACACTAACTGCTTGGTCTGCTGGACGGTTGTTAGCTTTTACAAATAAAACTGTTGTCATGCCTTTTTTCCTCCTATTACTCACTCTTACGTTGTTTATTATCTACTCACTAAAAAGGGACAATCCCCTGTAATTATTGTTGCTTACAAATACATTTTATCCTCTCCTCCTAACAATTTCTTCCTCACATAGACGGATTTTTTCATAAAAAAGGTCCATCTCCTAAAGGCGAACTAATCCTACGACTTTTGTCTTATACGATCCCATTTTTCACTGCATATAAAGCTGCTTGTGTACGATCCGATAAATTTAATTTTCCTAAAATACTACTTACATGAGCTTTTACTGTTTTTTCTGTGATCACTAACACGGATGCAATTTCCTTATTACTCATCCCTTTTGCCAAGAGCTGCAACACTTCATTCTCCCTTGCCGTTAGTACATCTACATGAATATTTGATGACTCCTGTTTCTCTTCTTGCGGCAAAGTTTGAGAAAGAAGCGCACTTGCTATATCAGGATGAAGCTGAATATTTCCTTTATATGCACTACGGATAGCTTCCACAAGTTGATCTGGTTCAACATCTTTTAGAATATATCCGCTCGCTCCGGCCTTTAAAGCTGGTAAAACATGCGCTTGATCAGAAAAGCTAGTCAATACGAGCACTTTCACATTTGGATATTCTTTTTTAATACACGAGGTTGCTTCAATCCCATCCATCTCTGGCATATATAAATCCATTAAAACAATATCCGGCTGTGCTTCTCCTACTTTCTTTAACGCTTCTTTTCCGTTATTTGCTTCTCCAACTAACTCCAAATCTTCTTGCATGCTTAAGAAAAATGCTAATCCTTTTAAAACAACTGTATGATCATCAACTAATAATACTTTTATTTTCACAAGTTTCCCTCATTTTCACATCATAATGGTACGATAACCTTTATACTTGTTCGGTTCTTTTCACTTACAATTGTAATACATCCACCGATTAACTCTGCTCGTTCTCGCATTGTAGTCATTCCAAGTGATTTCTTCTCTCTTACATTCGCTTCTATAAAACCAACACCATGATCAACTACCTCTAAAGATACATCATTCTCTGTTACTTTGAAGTAAATCGTAGCCTCCATGACACCTGCATGCTTACTTACATTATTTAATGCCTCTTGTCCAATACGCCATAATGTTTCTTCTACTACACGCGGTAAGTCACGCACACCTGTAACCTGCTCACGAATTTTCAAACCTAAGTTTTCACCATATTGCTTTAAAGCTGAAAGCAATCCCTTTTCTAATCCTTCTGGACGAAGCTGCCAAATAAGTGTCCGCATTTCTTTTAAAGCACCTTGCGCTAACTCTCTCATCTCATGAAGAGATTGATCTACCCTTTCATTTTGTCCCTTCAAAACAGCTTCCGCTCCCTTCGTCATGAAGGTTAATGAAAATAGCTTTTGTGAAACTGAATCGTGCAGATCCCTTGCTAAACGGTTACGTTCTTCCATTCGGACCAGTTCACGACGCTGTTCATTTAATCGTAAATTCTCAATCATTAATGAAATATGATTCGTTAACGCTTGAAGTATGTCTACGGTATTTGTATCAAACTCACCTTGATTTGAATTCACACATAAAACACCAAACACATGATTTCGAATATGTATTGGAGCGGCAATAATAGAGCCGTTAGGATGAACACCATTTCCAACTTGTCTTTTCATTAAAACAGGTCTGTTCTTTTCTATTGCTTCCTTTGCCGCTCTCTCTAAACCCGAATCCTTTTGTAATGTACGCTTCTTATAACAAGCTCGCATGGATATCTTTTTTTCTTCTTGTATAAAAAATGCAACTTGCTCCCATAGAAATACATCTCCCACTTGTTTTACAACTTCTTCTGGTAATGTATTTAATTTATGAATTTTTCTTAGTTCCTGAATAAAACGCTCTAGTTTCACATAATAATGAGCCCGTTTCTTTTCATTTTCATATAGTTTCGTTCGTTTTAAAGCTGTTCCAATTTGCAGGGCAACCGATTGTAATAGCATCAGTTCTTCTTCAGAAAAATGTGTTTTCCCTGGACTAGCGACATTTAAGACTCCAAACTCTTCTCCGCCAGCTTTTAATGGAACGGTTGCATGATGAAGAATTCCTTCTGTATCACCCCAATTATTTTCAACCGCATTGTTAATTCGTTTACATTTAATAATATTAACCGCTCGTTCTAATTTCCCCTCCACAAAACGGCGCAAACACCAGCATTCTCCTTCGCACATTGGCTTTTTATCTTGAAAGGTAAGCGCTGCTGGTAAATGATAATCAATTAATTTTGTATACCTACCATTTTCATCAGCAAGAAAAATCCATCCTGTTGTTAATCCTGTCACATGCAGCAATTTTTCTAATACCGCTTGTAGCACATGATATGTATCATTGGATGTATTTAATGTTTCTGCAATCTCTTTTAATATAGCTAATTCGCTTATACGGTTCTCTTGAAACATAAATTGTCTCCTACATACAATATTTTCTTTTCTCATTGTACCAAATTCAATGTATTCTTAAACAAACAAGTAACTTTTTCACTTTGTACTTATTCATAAGATTGATATAATGGTTAAAAATGTAGTTTTCATTATATCACCTGAGGGGGCTTTCACAATGACATTAAACAAAGCACTTACAATCGCTGGTTCTGACACAAGCGGTGGCGCTGGTATACAAGCGGATTTAAAAACGTTTCAAGAACTTGGTGTATACGGAATGACGTCTCTTACAACAATCGTAACGATGGATCCACATAATGGCTGGGCACATAACGTATTCCCTATTCCTGCTTCTACACTCAAACCACAATTAGAAACAACAATTGAAGGTGTTGGTGTTGATGCTTTAAAAACGGGTATGCTTGGATCTGTTGAAATCATTGAAATGGTTGCTGAAACAATTGAAAAGCATAATCTACAAAATGTAGTAGTAGACCCAGTTATGGTTTGTAAAGGTGCAGATGAAGCATTGCATCCTGAAACAAATGACTGCTTACGCGATGTACTTGTTCCAAAAGCATTAGTTGTTACACCAAACCTATTCGAAGCATATCAACTAAGCGGTGTGAAAATTAATTCTCTTGAAGACATGAAAGAAGCTGCTAAAAAAATCCATGCTTTAGGTGCAAAATATGTACTAATTAAAGGCGGTAGCAAGCTAGGTACAGAAACTGCAATCGATGTATTGTACGATGGAGAAACATTTGATCTTTTAGAATCAGAGAAAATTGATACAACAAATACACACGGCGCAGGTTGTACATACTCTGCAGCAATTACAGCAGAACTTGCAAAAGGTAAATCTGTAAAAGAAGCGGTAAAAACTGCAAAAGAATTCATCACAGCAGCAATTCGTCACTCATTCAAAATTAACGAATATGTAGGACCAACACATCACGGTGCATATCGTAAATTTGCAACTGGCAAAGAACTTGTATAAGAAATAAAGTGAATCTTTAATCAACCTTCACTAATCGGGCTTTTACGGGGTAAAAAACAGGCTATCCATAGATAGCTTGTTTTTTTATGATGCTAAACTTACCTTACCTCTATAATTCCCGAAACTTTTTACTTTTTTGTTGTTCCACGTGAAACAACAAAAAAGTAAAAAAAGAGCGACGAATCGCTCTTTCTCTTCAACAACACCTTGATATTTTTCCACCTTTCGCATTGAACCTAGCCTCTTGCGCCTCAGCAAAAAACTGTTTTCGACATAAAATCGGTTCTTCTGGGTGGTACTCTTTCATATGGGTAACGTACGTTTCATAACTTGGTACTCCAACAAGCAAACTAATAAATTGCTTTCGTGTTCTCCACACCTTCTCCAATTTTTTAAGCATAATTTCTCGACTCACTTTCATCTCTTGGAATATATGGTGCTTCTTTTAATGGTATAGATTTATTTTGCAATACTTTAATCCATATACGAATAGCAGAAATAAGAACTGCTATTACAACTAACATGAAAATTCCACAAAGCATAGCATCGATATAATCATTGAAGATAATTTGCTTCATTTGTGCCACATTTTTGGCCGGTGCTAGTATTTTCCCTTCATCTAAGGCGCTCTGGAATACTTTTGCATGCGATAAAAATCCAATTTTCGGATTTTCATGAAATAATTTTTGGTAGCCTGCTGTCATCGTCACAATCAGCAAACCTACCGTTGGGATAAGCGTAACCCAAACGTACGCCTTTTTCCCCATTTTGAACAATATCGTTGTTCCGAGCAATAACGCAATACCCGCTAACATCTGGTTAGCAATTCCAAAGAGTGGCCATAATGTATTAATTCCACCGAGCGGATCAACTACACCTTGGTATAAGAAATACCCCCATCCTAACACACATAACGTTGTTGCAATCACATTAGCCAGTGTAGAATCTGTTTTCGCAAATGGTTTATATACATGTCCTAAAATATCTTGAATCATAAATCGCCCTACACGTGTACCAGCATCAATTGTCGTTAAAATAAATAGTGCTTCAAATAAAATAGCAAAGTGATACCAGAATGCCATCATCGCAGTTCCACCGATTACTTGTGAAAAGATGTAGGCCATCCCAATTGCTAATGTTGGCGCTCCTCCTGTACGAGATAGTATCGTTTGTTCACCAACATTTACAGCAAGATCCTTTAATTCATTTGGTGTAATTGCAAATCCCCAAGAAGAAATAACTTGAGCTGCTTGTGATACATCCGTTCCGATAAGAGCTGCCGGACTATTAATTGCAAAATATGTCCCTGGTGTTAATACACAAGCTGCGATCATGGCCATCGCCGCAACGAACGATTCCATTAACATTGCCCCGTAACCAATTGGTTGTGCGTGCCCTTCTCTTTCAATCATCTTCGGCGTAGTACCAGAGGAAACTAAAGCATGGAATCCTGATACAGCCCCGCAAGCAATTGTAATAAATAGAAACGGAAATAGATTTCCGGAAAACACTGGACCTGTTCCGTCAATGAACTTGGATACGGCCGGCATTTGTAAGTTTGGTGCTACAATTAGAATTCCAATTGCTAGCCCAACAATCGTTCCGACCTTTAAAAATGTACTTAAATAATCACGTGGGGCAAGGAGCATCCACACCGGTAATGCAGACGCAATAAAACCGTATACAATAAGCATAATTGCGATTGTTTCACCGCTAAAAGTAAACATGCTTGCAAGCGTAGGATTCTCAGCTACATACTGCCCTCCAACAAG